>CAXBHA010000042.1:0-10238 GCA_963974955.1 uncultured Yeosuana sp.
ATGAAAATGATGCACAAAAAAGGCATGATGAGCGAAGATTGTATGGAATCCTGCAAAAAAATGATGAGCGACAAAGGAATGGACATGGAGGGAATGGACATGGAGGGAATGGATAAGATGGATCCAACAACCAAAGACGACCATGCCAGCCATCATTAAACAGTAACAACTTAAAAGCAAAAACAATGAAAAAAAATCACTGGATATGGATGGTTATTGGCTGTGGGTTACCGCTGCTACTAATATTTTTCGCTCCCGCTTTGGGTATCACGGGATATAACGGGCTCTTTGCCTTTATAATCCTAATGTTCGCCATTCACCTATTTATGCCCCACGGTTCGCATGGCCATGGCGGACACAATCATTCTCAAGATGAGCAAAAGGAGCACGAACACGGTAAAAAAACACCTAAAACGGCACCTAAAGAGGACCACAAAGGGCATCATCACCATTAAACACCATGCAATGAAACATAAATTTCATATAGACGGTATAGGTTGCAGAGGCTGTGTTACGAGAGTAAAAAAAACTTTGGAAGTACATCCAGCAATAGAAAAAATAGAGATTTTTTTAGCACCAAAAGGAGCAACAATAATCACAATGAAGAAAGCGCTTTCAGTAGATGAATTGCAAAAGCAACTCGATAATCTCAATGGCTATACCATCACAGAAATAAATTAATAACAAATTAAAATTATGGCTTTTTACAACGAACATTTTGGAGGCATGCACCTTATATGGTGGATTATATGGATTATCTTTTTAGCCTGGATTTTATTTATTCCCACAGATATACCATATCAAAAAACAAATAAAGAAAGCCCACTGGATATTTTAAAAAAACGCTTTGCGAATGGCGAAATATCCAAGGAAGAATTTGAGGAATCTAAAAATATTTTAAACTATAAATCTAATCTTTAAAACTAAACATTATGCACTTTTACGACGGCCATTTTGGAGGCATGCACCTTATATGGTGGGTTATCTGGATTATCTTTTTAGCCTGGATTTTCTTTATTCCCACAGATATACCTTATCAAAAAACAAAGAAAGAAAGCCCATTGGATATTTTAAAAAAGCGCTTTGCGAAAGGCGAAATATCCAAGGAAGAATTTGAAGAATCAAAAAAGATTTTAAACTCGGACATAAAGTCCTAAAACAGTAATAATCAAAAAAAACCTGATATTATGAATTACTATGGCGGCATGCACTTTATATGGTGGATTATCTGGATCATCTTTCTAGCCTGGATTTTCTTTATCCCGGTAGATATCCCCTATCAAAAAACAAAGAAAGAAAGCCCACTGGATATTTTAAAAAAACGCTTTGCGAAAGGCGAAATATCCAAGGAAGAATTTGAAGAATCAAAAAAGATGTTAAACTCAAAAAATTAAGGAATCATGAATCGATTTAACGTAAAAAAACTAGGTTTCGCCTTCGGTCTCACAGGTGCCCTAATTTATTTAGGCTGTATGATTGTAATGACAACTGCAGGCCAGGAAGGAACGATTACTTTTTTCAATAGCCTAATACACGGTTTGGATATTAGTAAAATAATTAGAATGGACGTACCATTACTGGAAGCGTTCTTTGGCATTGTGCAAACCTTTATAATAGGATGGCTTATTGGGGCCTGTATTGGTGCTTTTTATAACGCTCAAATAAAAACGAAATAACAAAAAAAGGCAACCATAGGAAATTTTTTGACCCTAGTAGCGGCATCAACATTTCTTGCCAATCCAAGAATGGTTTCTATGCATATTTAACGCAAATTTAACTGGCCCAATTGGGTTCTTGTAAACGCAATAATCTAATTTTACTAAACTGTGTTTGACAACAAAAATATCGAACTCAATTGGCTCTGGTTTATTTGTTTAATAAACTATTTAACATACCGTTTAGGAACCCAAGGACCTATTAAATTTAGAATATAATTATATTAAGTAATTACAAATGAACAACACGGCACAACCTATTAAAACAATAGTGATCCAAATTGTGATTGGGGCGGGAATATTTTATTTTTTGTTACACCCCTTTACCATGGTTCTCTATTGGTTTGAATTTAGTGGTACGCCCTTTTCTTTTTCTAAATTTCAAGAAATTTTCAGTGAACGCTTCAAGGAATCGTTCAGCTTTAATATGAGGGGAATGGGTGGTTTACTAACACTTTTTGGAGCTGTTTTAGGATTGGTTTCCAGCTTTTTTTGGATTGAAATTAAAAACAAGAATATTCTAATAGGCACCCAACAGCGGTTATTGCAAAGGGATATTGTTCAGCTTGTCAAGAATGGCGAAAATGACCGCATAGAATTCAAATCATCAATACGCTATGATTATAACAAAAACATCACCAATAGAGAACTTGAAAAGGTCATCGCAAAAACCATTGTAGGCTTTATGAATGCCAAAGGCGGAAAACTGCTCATTGGTGTGGATGATGAAGGGAATGTATTAGGTCTTGAAAAGGATTTTCTTACCCTTAAACATAAAAACAAGGACGGTTATGAACGTGAAATTTTTAGGATTATTTCTACCCAACTGGGTCGTGAAGCCTGTTTTCGCAATCATGTTTCTTTTTATGTTTTGGACGAAAAAGACATTTGTGTTATAGACATTGAGCCATCCAATGAACCAGTATATGTTAACGATGGGGCAAGCACTACTTTTTATGTGCGAACAGGCAATGCTACCTATCCCTTAACCGTAAAAGAAACAGTGGATTATTTAAAAACCCAAAAATTATAAAATGATGCAATACGTCTGGTTTATATGGTCGCTTATTATTTTGGCTCTCTGGGCAGTTATTTATTTAGCTAAAAAAGGGGTTAGAAAAGAAATGCTCAAAATGAGCTTGATTACACTGCCCTTTGGTTTAACAGAGCCACTGTTCGTGCCCGAATATTGGTTTCCGCCATCCTTGTTCAACTTGGCAGAACGAACAGAATTTGATATTGAAAGCCTGATATTTTCTTTCGCAATTGGAGGTATAGGCACAGTGCTCTACAATCTTATTTTTAAACGGAGCCTTGCCGAAATACCAAATACCGAACGGAGCCATCAAAGACATGGTTGGCATATTTATATTCTATTTGTACCTGCAATCATATTCCTTGTCCTAGCCATTTTTACATCGCTCAACCATATTTACTGTGGTAGTATGGCCATGTTTTTTGGTGGTTTGGCAACCCTATACTGTCGCCCCGATTTAAAAGGAAAAATATGGGTTGGTGGAATCTTGTTTACAATACTGTACTTCATTTATTTTGGTAGTATCCTTCCATTCTACCCACAATATGTAGAGCTGTATTGGAATCTTGATAACCTGACCCATATTCTTATTTTGGGGATCCCCATAGAAGAATTGCTTTTCGCCTTCACTTTTGGAATGTTCTGGTCTGGTCTATACGAGCACTTGTATTGGCGAAAACTAATAAAATTAGAAGAATCCCATAATTAATAAATTAAAACCATAAAAAATGAAACAGACAACTTTAAATCAAAAAAACGGTAACACTCAAATTGCTACACTTAAAAACCCAATGGGTAAAATATACCAATTATCCATTGGTGTGTTAATGCTTTTACTGCTCTCGTTATTGCTTTTTTCTTGTTCCAATAAGAAAAAAGAACCCGTAGGAAGCACACCTCAAACCATGGTTGAAACACCTCAAAAAACAAACAGCGACATTACATTGGCCCAAAACTTTGAAATTGTACCCAACGACAAAGTCTGTATGGTCAACGATAGGTTTATGGGCATACCACAAATAGCCATAGATGTTAAAGGCACCACCTATTACGGCTGTTGTGAAGATTGTGTAGAGAAACTACAGAAAAACATAAATGATGTCCGTTTTGGCAGTAACCCACTTTCCAACGATAAAGTTGACAAGGCTTCAGCAGTTATTGTACAAGACAAGAATACTGGAATTGTTTTTTATTTCGCAACCAATAATGATGCCTTAACATTCATGAATAAAAATAAAGTGTAGGCAACTCTTAATTATTAAAAGATTTAAAATGATGATGAAGATAGTATTGGCCATAGACGGATCCGACTTCAGCAAGTTGGCCATTGGCGAACTTGCTAGGATGCCCTTGCCATCCAAAACCGAAGTTTGTATTCTAAATGTATTCGAGAATCCCATGATGGCGGTTCCAGGACCCGTTCCATTGGGTGGCTCTTTTGGAAACTATTATGAAGAAGCAGAATCCAATGCACGTAAATCGGCTGAAAACATTGTTTCGAGTGCCGCTAAAGCCTTAAAAAGTAAAAATGGGACACTAAACATAACAACCGCTGTGGTTAGCGGTCTTCCAAAAAGTGCCATTTTGGAAAAAGCAGAAACCTTTGAAGCCGATTTAATAGTGGTTGGTTCGCAAGGTCATGGAGCCTTTTCACGCTTTTTGTTGGGTTCTGTTTCGCAGTCGGTAGCAATGCATGCCTCCTGTTCTGTATTGATTGTGCGCAAAAAACCAGATAATACAACAAAGTAAAATGATGAATAACCAAATGTCAAATGGCATGGACCATAATTCATGTAAAATAGAAGACACCATTTGCTTGCCAGCAACCAAACTTCCTCGTATAGTTATTATTGGAGGGGGATTTGCTGGTTTGGCCTTGGTGGAAAAACTGAAACACGAAGCGGTTCAGGTGGTTTTATTCGATAAAAACAATTTTCATCAATTTCAGCCTTTGTTATATCAAGTGGCTACCAGTGCTTTGGAACCTGATAGTATTGTTTTTCCTTTCAGGAAACAATTCAATGGATACAAAAATGTGGTGTTCCGTTTGGCGGAAGTTGAAGAGATTCAACCCTCTTTAAATTCAATTATAACCAACAAAGGAGCCATTCATTACGATTACCTAGTATTGGCAACGGGAACGACAACCAATTTTTTTGGAATGGAAGGTGTAAAGGCCAACGGTTTGGGGATGAAAGATATTCGCGATTCGCTGAACATCCGCCACATGATGCTGCAAAACCTGGAACAGGCCACCATTACCTGTGACGACAACGAGCGAGATGCCCTGACCAATTTTGTAATCGTGGGCGGTGGTCCCGCTGGTGTTGAAATGGCAGGAGCTTTAGCAGAATTCTGCAAATATATCCTTCCAAAGGATTACCCGGAATACCCTTCTTCTATTATGAATATTTATCTGGTGGAGGCCGCTGGAGAGTTATTGGCCATGATGTCTGACAAAGCTTCCTCAAAGACCTTGAAATATTTAGAACGCCTCAATGTAAAAGTGCTGTTCAATGAAGTCGTGAGTGATTATAATGGCACTATAGTTACCACCAAAAGCGGCAAGACCATTTTAGCGAAAAACCTAATCTGGACGGCTGGTGTAAAAGGACAGTTTCCACGCGGCATTGATGCATCCCATATCGTTGGCGGTAATCGTATCAAAATAGACCCCAATTTAAAGGTAGAAGGATATGAAAACATTTTTGCCATAGGGGACATAGCGGCCCTCATTTCAGAAAATACACCCAAAGGGCACCCACAAGTAGCACAGCCAGCCATACAACAAGGGAAATATCTTGGGGATTCTCTTTTGAAAATCATTGGCAACAAACCCTTAAAGCCTTTTAAGTACACCGATAAAGGATCCTTGGCAACCGTAGGTAAACGTAGAGCCGTAGCAGATTTGGGCAAATTCAAATTTGCTGGCTATGTTGCATGGTTGCTATGGTCTTTCGTGCATCTCATGTCCATAAGTGGTTTTAGGAACAGGTTGATGGTCGGTTTCAATTGGACGGTAAGTTATTTTAGCTATGAAAAAAGCAATAGGGTGATTATCAGGAATTTTAAAAATAATAATGCTATTGTTAAACCTAAAGCATCCAATCTTGAACCAATATCAAAAAAATAGCAAATGAACTACCTCGACCCAAGGGCGCGAGGTATCAAATAGAAATTCCTTTTTTATTTCGACGCAAGCGTCGGGGAATTAAACCCTAAAATTGATTAAAAGTTCAAGAAAAATCAAACATAGAATATAATGGCAGTGATAAAAACAATCGATAAAGTTCTTGTAAAGGCTTTTTTGAAAAACATAAGCGATAAAACATTTACGGTTGTGTTTTGGGATAAGGAAACCTACAAGATCGGGGAAGGCGAATCCAAATTCAAAATTGCAATCCACAACTTTCCCAGTAAGAAAAAATTATTGGCCGATCCGAGCATTGCTTTGGGCGAAGCGTATATGTCGGGAGATATTGAGCTTATTGGCAACTTACAGGAAATTATTGAAAGTATGTTGCGCAATAAAACCAGTTTCCTAAACGAAAGCAAACTATTGAAAATGTTTGAAAACTACGGGCGTAACCGTAAAAAAAAATCAGTACGCGACATCGCGCAGCATTATGATATAGGAAACGATTTTTATGCATTATGGCTGGACCCGACCATGACCTATTCGCGCGCCTACTTTAAAACCGAAACGGACAGTCTGTACGATGCCCAGATGAACAAGATTCACCACATCCTAAAAAAGCTTAACCTTCAAGAAGGTCAAACCCTTTTGGACATTGGCTGTGGTTGGGGATATTTGGCTATTGAGGCTGCAAAGCAATATAACGTGAAGGTGTTGGGCATTACATTGAGCCAAGAGCAGTTCAAAAAAGCAAGTGAAAGAATCAAGGAAGAAAATCTGCAAGATCTGGTAACCGTGAAACTAATGGACTATAGGGATTTGGAAAAGAGCGGTCTAAAGTTCGACCGCGTGGTCAGTATCGGCATGGCGGAACATGTAGGTAAAACAAATTTATCACTGTATTTTAAAAACGTACATACCGTATTAAAAGATTCTGGGTTGTTTTTATTGCACAATATTACAGATTTGTTGGAAACAGAAGTCAATGGGTTTATTGGTAAGTACATCTTTCCGGGTGGTTACATCCCTACCCTTAGGGAAGAATTGTACATAGCTGCAAATTTGGGATTCCATACCATTGATGCCGAAAGTTTAAGGCTTCACTATATGAAAACCCTGATGCATTGGGCAAAACGGTTTGAGGACAGCATGGATAAAATTAAACCCATGTTTGATACGTCGTTTATACGAATGTGGAGACTCTACTTGAATGCCTGTGCCGCAGCATTCCATTATGCCAAAATAGACGTACATCAAGTAGTGTTTTCAAAAGGGGCTAACAATCAAATGCCCTGGACAAGGGAGTATATATATAAAGAACATTAACAATTAAAAAATCAAGATCATGAAACAACAAGTAGCAATTAAAGGAATGACCTGTGGCGGTTGTGCAAAGACCGTTGAAAAAGCATTGGGTCAAATAGAAGGGGTAAAATCAGTATCGGTAAACCTGACCCCACCGCAAGCGGTTATACAAGCAGATAACGCCATTAGTACAGAACAATTGCAGGCGGTTTTATCAAAAGCTGGAAATTATGGTGTCGCCGGAACCCAAGAGACCGATGAACCAAAAAAATCTGGTGGCTGTTGTTGTGGGTAATCATAACGTTTTATAGAATGGAATAAATGGATAAAGCAATCATAAATCAAGATACATTTGATGTAATAATTGTAGGGGCAGGACCTGCAGGTCTTAACTGTGCCAAAAAATTGGGTGGGACCCATTTAAAGGTATTGGTTGCCGAAAGAAATAATGTAATCGGCCCAAAAGTCTGCGCAGGAGGTTTAACGGTCAAAGGCATTGCGCATTTAAACCTTCCAGATCGATTGGTAGAATTTAAGTATGACAAAATTCACATGTACCATAAAGACAAATTATTTTATTTGCAAGATGATGCCGATTTTATTTATACCATAAACAGAAAGGAACTGGGACAGTGGCAGTTAAGCCAACTTAAAAAATTCACAAATATCACCGTAAAGACTCATTGTACCGTGTCAAAAATCACAAGTGATCACGTGCTGATCAACGGAAAAAAAATAGGTTATAAGCATTTGGTCGGTGCAGATGGCGCCAGTTCTTTGGTAAGAAGGTATTTAAAATTGGCTTCGGGCAAAGCAGATATTGCCATCCAGTATATTATTCCAGAAACCAAATATAAAGATCTTGAAGTCTATTTTGATTCCCAACTGTTTTCGGCTTGGTATGCCTGGATCTTTCCGCACAACAATTATGTATCTGTCGGCTGTATGGGCAACCCACGTGTGATTTCATCAAAACGGTTGACAAAAAATTTTAACGATTGGCTCAACAAATACGGTATTGATGTAAGCAGGGGCAAATATGAAGCATTCCCCATAAACGGCGATTTTAAGGGCTATCATTTTGAAGAAAATGTTTATCTGGCAGGCGATGCAGGTGGGTTTGCCTCTGGACTGACTGGCGAAGGCATCTATCAAGCCTTGGTGAGTGGAGAGGAAATTGGAAAACTGATACTTGATAAAAATTATCACAGCAAAAAAATAGATGAACTGGTCCGGTTACAAAATAGACACCATAAAATTTTGAACACATTGGTCGGTGCCGGAAAATTTCGCCCCTTATTGATAGAGGCTGGTAAATATACCTTAAAATCGAAATCCATCAGAAAAAAACTTATTGAAACAATAACATAATATTAATTAATTAAATTAAAAAGAAAATGAAAAATGTAGCATTAGTAGGATATGGCGTCATTGGCAAACGAGTAGCGGATGCCATCAATTTACAGGAAGATATGAACCTTGTAGGGGTTTGCGATGTCATCAATGATTGGCGCATTCAGAACGCCGTTAGAAAAGGCTATGCCATTTATGCGGCGACACCAGAGGCCCAAAAAACCATGAAAGCTGCTGGCATTTCCGTAAAAGGCGATATGGCAGAACTTCTTGCCAAAGTGGATCTTGTGGTAGATTGTACCCCGAAAAATATAGCCGCAAAAAATGTGGCCATCTATAAAACCAAAGGCATCAAATTTATTGTCCAGGGTGGTGAAAAACACACCACGACAGGTCATTCATTTAGTGCAGAAGCCAATTATAAAACCGCTTTAAATCTGGGTGCTACTCGCGTAGTCTCTTGTAATACGACGTCTATATTAAGGACCCTAGGCGCCTTAAAAAGAGCAGGGCTACTTGACTATGCCAGAGGAACCCTTTTAAGAAGAGCGACCGATCCGTGGGAAAGCCATTTAGGTGGTATTATGAACACCATGGTACCCGAAAAAGACATCCCGAGCCACCAAGGGCCCGATGCCCAAAGTGTGGACCCTGATTTAAATGTCATTACTTCAGCAGTAAAAGTGCCTGAAACCTTGAGCCACATGCATTACTGGAATGTGAAACTAAAAAAACAAACCACTAAGGAAGACGTGCTGAACGCCTTTAGAACCTCTAGCCGTATTAAACTGATCCATTACGACCAAGGGTTGGTTTCAAACAATACCATCAAGGAAATGTTCCTGGATATGGGACGGCCTTGGGGCGATATGTATGAAGTAGCCCTTTGGGAAGATATGCTGAAAGTAGTGGGCGATGAACTTTTTTATGCCTATGTGGTGGACAACCAAGCGATCGTGATCCCCGAGACCATTGATGCGATACGGGCACTTACAGGTATTGAAACGGATGCAGTAATATCCATTTCTAAAACCAATGAAAGTTTAGGAATCAAGTAAACCAATTAAGATGAAAACAAACGAAAATATAGTAGCTATTTTAGGGGAAAAAGCATCCTTCTATTTGGATCACGTTTGCGAAAAAATCACAAAGGATGAGTTGCAAACACCCAGCAGGAATAGTCTTGACAAGGTATTCACCAATAGCAACAGAAATCCACAGGTACTTCGAAGCCTTGCCCAATTGTACAACCACGGAAATCTGGGAGGCACCGGTTATTTAAGTATCCTACCCGTCGATCAAGGTATTGAACATAGTGCTTCCTTTTCATTCTATAAAAACCCGGACTATTTTGATCCCGAAAACATTATAAAACTCGCTATTGAATCCGGTTGCAATGGTGTGGCTTCCACATTTGGTGTTTTGGGCTTGAATGCCCGAAAATATGCCCATAAAATACCATTTATTGTAAAGATCAACCATAACGAGCTTCTCTCCTATCCCAATAAATATGACCAAACATTATTTGGCAAGGTAAAGGCCGCTTGGGATATGGGAGCTGTTGCCGTTGGTGCCACCATTTATTTTGGTTCGGAGGAAAGCAACAGACAACTCAAGGAAATTGCCGAAGCTTTTGAAGAAGCCCACAATTTAGGAATGGCAACCATTTTATGGTGTTATACACGCAATGGTG
>CAXBHA010000043.1:0-10116 GCA_963974955.1 uncultured Yeosuana sp.
TTTTGGATGGTACTACAGATTTTGGTTTGTTAGATCCTGTATGGACCGATAATCAAATTTTCAGAGTGGTGGTGGTTCCTGCTGATAATGTTAGTGGTTTGGATGTTTCAAATATAAATACTGTGATGAAAGCGAATCACATAGATAGTTTTAAGAAGAAATTTTAAGATTAAAAATAATATATTATTGCGATAAAGTCTGGGATTTATTTCCAGACTTTTTATTTTATTTATTTGCTTTAATTCTTATTAACTTCTATTACAAAATGTATATTTGGGACAATTCTAAATCAATTTTTTAAATGGAATGTATCTCTGTTTTTGATATGCTAAAGATTGGTATTGGGCCATCTAGCTCACATACTTTGGGGCCATGGCGTGCAGCTGAACGATGGATTAAAGAATTGAAAACAGCCGATATTTTTGATAAAGTTGAACATATACAGGTCGATTTATATGGCTCATTGTCGTTAACTGGCAAAGGACATGCCACCGATTTAGCCATTATGTTAGGTTTAAGTGGTGCGGATCCAGAGCTGGTTCCTATAGAATCCATTGAAAGCACCATAAATTCCATAAAAGCCAATAAAACAATCTCTTTTAACAATGAAAAGGATATTGCTTTTAATCCTGAGACAAATATTGTTTTTAACAGAAAATTTTTGCCTTTTCATGCTAATGGATTGGTGTTCACAATGGTAATTAATGGTCAAAATAAAAAATCTACGTTCTATTCGATTGGTGGTGGATTTGTGGTTAAAGAAGAACGGAAAAATTCTAAAAGAAATACAGAAATCTTTAATACTACATTTCCTTATCCAATTAAATTAGGGACTGAGCTTTTGGCATATTGCAACAATCTAGATATGCCAATTTCTGATGTTGTTTTGGAGAATGAAAAATCAATACGCACAGCCGAAACTATAGATTTCGAACTTCAACGCATTTGGAACACCATGTTGGAATGCATGTATATAGGTTGTCATACAGAGGGCAATTTACCTGGCGGTTTAAATGTTAGAAGACGTGCCAATGATATCATGCAAAACCTAAAAAGTGATTTGCACTACAATAATCCTCAGGAATGGCTTGAAACCATACGATTAACCGAAGTGAAATTTAGACAAATTTTAAAATGGGTAAGTTGTTTTGCGCTAAGTGTCAATGAAGTCAATGCCTCCTTAGGGCGTGTTGTTACGGCCCCTACTAATGGAAGTGCGGGCGTTATTCCTGCAGTTTTGATGTATTATATGGTCATTGAAAATCATGAGGCCAATTTTGAGCATATTAAAAAATTCTTACTGGTGGCCGGAGAAATAGGAAGTATTTTTAAAAAAGGAGCGACTATATCAGCAGCTATGGGTGGTTGTCAAGCTGAAATAGGAGTTTCTTCTGCCATGGCAGCAGGTGCCTTAACCGAATTACTTGGTGGCACACCCGAACAGGTTTTAATAGCGGCCGAAATCGCTATGGAACATCATTTAGGGCTTACTTGCGACCCTATAGGTGGTTTAGTTCAAATTCCATGTATAGAACGTAATGCCATGGGTGCCATTAAAGCAATTAATGCTGCTGAAATGGCACTTGATACAAATCCCAAAAACGTTAAAGTTCCATTTGATAAAGTAGTTGCTACCATGTGGGAAACCGCCAAAGACATGAACTCGAAATACAAAGAAACTTCAGAAGGTGGTTTAGCCGTAGGCGTCAATGTGTCGGATTGTTAAGATTTGGTTTTAAATAAACAAAGTGGTAGAGTTTTAGAGTTACAAAGCAGCAAAGGCATAAATTACTCAGAAACTCAGAACCTTTGAAACTCAGAACCTTTGAAACTCAGAACCTTTGAAACTCAGAACCTTTGAGACTTTGAAACTTTGAAACTCTGAGACTTTGAAACTCTGAGACTTTGAAACTCTGAGACTTTGAAACTTAACATATCTACTTAATTCATTACTTTTACATTCTATTTAAAAAATAAAAAATGTCCGTAGCCAAAAAAGAATACAAAAGAATTACCGTAAAAACCTTGGTCGATATGAAAGCCAATGGCGAAAAAATATCCATGTTAACAGCCTATGATTATTCCATGGCAAAAATTGTTGATGGCGCTGGCATTGATGTCATTCTTATTGGTGATTCGGCAAGCAATGTTATGTCAGGTCATGAAACTACGTTACCAATTACATTAGATCAAATGATATATCATGCCTCTTCTGTAATTCGTGCCGTCGACAGAGCGCTTGTTGTTGTTGATTTACCTTTTGGAAGCTATCAAAGCGATCCTAAAGAGGCGTTACGTTCTGCTATTAGAATCATGAAAGAAAGTGGCGCGCATTCAGTTAAAATGGAAGGTGGAAAAGAAGTTAAAGAGTCCATAAAACGTATTTTAAATGCTGGTATTCCAGTGATGGGACATTTAGGATTAACACCACAATCCATTTATAAATTTGGAACGTATACCGTTCGTGCCAAAGAAGACCTAGAAGCAGAAAACTTAATTTTAGATGCTAAAATGTTGGAACGTATTGGGTGTTTTGGAATTGTTCTTGAAAAAATCCCGGCTGCATTGGCCAAACAAGTGGCAGAAAGTGTAAGCATTCCCATTATTGGTATAGGGGCTGGCAATGGTGTTGATGGGCAAGTTCTTGTGCTTCATGATATGCTAGGGATCACTCATGAATTTAATCCCCGCTTTTTACGTCGATACATGAATTTATACGAAGAGATGACCCATGCCATAGAACACTATGTGAGTGATGTTAAAAACAGGGATTTTCCTAGTGATGAGGAACAATATTAGTCTAGAATACTTAGATTGTTAGATTTATTAGATTGTTAGATTTATTAGATTGTTAGACTTAATTAATACTTTAGATGCATAGATTTAAGGAGTTGGATATTTGGAAACGCAGTAGATTGTTCTGTTCTGAAATTTATTCATCAACTTCAAAATTTCCGGAATTTGAAAAATTTGGGTTAACAAATCAGTTTCGAAGAACTTCGGTTTCAATTCCTTCAAATATAGCAGAAGGCTCGTCAAGAAAATCTAACAAAGACTTTTCCAGATTTTTAGAAATTACATTAGGTTCAGCATATGAAATTGAAACACAATTACTTATTGCATTCGATTTAAAATTCATTTCAAAAGAAGAATTAGATAAATTAAGTAGCGAATTAGATGAAATTATAAAAATGATTTCAAAATTCAAATCAACTCTAAAAAACTAACCAATCTAAATTTCTAAAAATCTGAGCTTATAAAATGTCTAAAATTATATCTAACAAGTCTAACCTTCAGGTTCTGTATGAAGATAATCACATTATTGTAGTCAACAAACGAGCAGGTGATATTGTTCAAGGCGATAAAACAGGCGACAAACCACTAAGCGACGTAGTAAAAGAATATATTGCCGATAAATACAACAAACCTGGAAACGTCTATTTAGGGGTTGTGCATCGTTTAGACAGACCAACAACTGGTCTGGTTATTTTTGCAAAAACAAGTAAAGTACTACCACGTTTAAATGCACTTTTTGTAACTAAAGACATCGTAAAAACCTATTGGGCCATTGTAAAAAACAGGCCGCCAAAACAAGAAGACACTTTAATACATTGGTTAAAAAAGAATCCTAAAAACAATAAATCTTCTGCGTTTATAAAAGAAATAAAAGGTAGCAAAAAGGCGATTCTTCATTATAAATTATTGCAAAAACTAGATAATTATTTATTGTTAGAAGTAAATTTAGAATCGGGCAGACACCATCAAATACGTTCTCAATTATCAAGTATTGGATGCCCAATAAAGGGCGATTTAAAATATGGTTTCGACAGAAGCAATCCAGATGGCGGCATTCATCTGCATGCCAGACATATTACTTTTGTGCATCCTGTAAAAAATGAAACTATTTCTATAATGGCACCTTTACCAGATGACGTTATTTGGAATGCTTGCAATACCTAATATTATATCTTTATATAAATAGATTATGAATACTATCGATTCTATTATTTCATCGCAAAAAGCATTTTTTAATGCTCAGAAAACAAAAAATATTTCGGTTAGATTGAATTATTTGAAAGCTTTAAAAAGCGAAATCATTTTAAAAGAACAAGCTATTTACGATGCTTTAAAGAAAGATTTTAGTAAATCTGAGTTTGAAGCTTTTATTAGTGAATTTGGTATGGTTATGGCCCAATTGAATCTAACCATAAAAAACTTAAAGAGTTGGGCAAAACCTGCAAAAGTAAAATCATCCATTTTAACCTTTCCATCGAGTGATTATATTTTTAAAGAACCATACGGTAGCATTTTAATTATTGCCCCTTGGAATTATCCTTTTTTGCTTTCTTTAGAACCTTTAATTATGGCAATTGCTGCTGGTAATACAGTAGTTTTAAAACCAAGTGAGCTTACAAGGCACACATCACAACTTATCACAGATATTATTGAAAAAGTATTTCCTAAAGAACAGGCAGTATCTATTCAAGGTGGTGTGGAAATTACAACCGAATTGTTAACCCAAAAATGGGATTATATTTTTTTTACAGGAAGTGTACCTGTTGGAAAAATTGTAGCACAAGCCGCTGCGAAACATTTAACGCCGGTAACTTTAGAATTAGGTGGAAAATCGCCTTGTATCATTGATGACTCTGTTAACTTAAAATTGGCTGCTAAACGCATAGTTTGGGGCAAATTTTTAAATGGCGGGCAAACCTGTATTGCCCCAGATTATTTAGTAGTAAAATCTGATATTAAAACCGAGTTTGTTGAAGTTTTGAAATCAGAAATTACAAAAGCTTACGGAGCAAACGTTCAAGAATCGCCCGATTTTCCAAGAATTATAAACACGAAAAACACCAAACGTTTAGCAAAAATGCTAAAAGATGCGACTATTATTTTTGGTGGTACTATTGATGAAAAAGAAAATTATATTTCTCCAACGCTTATTGACGAACCGAGTTTAGAAAGTGATGTTATGCTAGAGGAAATATTTGGGCCAATTTTACCAATATTAACTTATAACACGGAAGATGATATCGAGAAAATCATTTGGAACTATGAAAAACCTCTATCACTTTATGTGTTTTCAAATAATAAAAAATTCATAGAAAATATTCTTATTAAATATAGTTTTGGTGGTGGCGTCATTAACGATACACTCATTCATTTTGGCAACCACAAATTACCATTTGGAGGTGTTGGTAATAGCGGTATGGGTGCCTATCATGGTAAATTAGGATTTGATACGTTTTCGCATAAAAAAGCTATTATTAAACGTGGAAATTGGGCAGACCCTCCTATTAGATATGCACCGTACAAGGGAAAATTGAAGCTTATAAAAACGCTATTTGGGTTTTTTAACTAAATTCCATAAATAGGAGATACGCAGAAATCAATATCACTTTTAGTTAACGTCATTGCGAACGCAGTGAAGCAATCTCATGATGCGAAACTCAAATTAACCAGATTGCTTCGTCGTCCCGATAGCTATCGGGACTCCTCGCAATGACGTTTAGAGTGGATATTTAAGCTCTAAATTTACCCCTTTTTCTGGTTGCGATGTTAATTCTAATTCAGCATTAATTAGTGCTGCCCTACTCTTCATATTAATTAAACCAGAACCTTTTTCTATGTCATTAATATCGAAACCTTTGCCGTCATCGGTAGCCGTGATTATCAAACTATTTGGTTTATAATTTAATGTGATATTCAAGTTTTTAGCTTCAGAATATTTTACTGAATTAGACAGAAATTCTTGAATGATTCTGAAAATGATAATTTCATCTTTTCTGTTTTTAAAATCTACTTTCTCTCCTTTAACCTCAAAAGTCGCGGATGCAAATTTCATTTTCTGTAATCTATCTAACTCGTTGGTAATGGATTCCTCAAATCCAATATTAAGAATAACCTCGTTATTTAAAGATTTTGATAATGACCGTACTTCTTTTAAACTTTCTTTAAGTGCTTCAGAGGTCTCTTTGAATTTAACTTTAATATCATCGGTTACCTGCATTTTTAATATGCTTAGCTGCATATTGGCAAAAGCTAATAATTGCCCAACATTATCATGTAATTCCCAACCTATATTTTTTAAGGTTTGTTCTTGCGTTTCTGTTTGTGCTTGTACAATTTCTGCATCAAAAGCCTGTTGTTGCTTAATCCTATCTAAAAGCAATTTGTTTTTCCGTTTTAAAAAAACCACGAAAAACACAATTACCAAGGTGGTTACAATCACCAAAATGGCAATCATATAAATAAGTAAGTAGCGCTCTGAGGCTGTACTAGCTAATCGTTCTCCGGTTTGCACCATATTAAAGCGAATGTAAAAGTTAAATACATTAAAATATTGGCTGATAAATAAATAAAACGTCTTAAATGAATATAAATCAAATCTCTATTTTCCCCATAAATATCATAAAATACTATTGGAGTGATAATGAGCCACCAAACAAAAATAGCCGAACTTATATAAAAGTTAATTGATTTGTAAAAAGTTAAAACTTTATCACTTTGCAACACTTCAACAAAATAAAAAACTGTACATTCAAAAATTATTATAACTCCCATAATGCTAATTATTGGAAAAAACCTTGAAAAAAAATAGTCCCAATTTATCATAATATGAACAAGAGAAACAATTAAAAAAACAAATCCTGAATATTTAATTATGTTTCTAAATTTTTCTGTTTTTAAGATTTTTTGAAAATAAAAAACAAAAAATAGAATAGCTCCAATTTTCCAATATAATGTTGACCACCAATAGTTTTTTTCTAAAACAGTGCCTTCTAAAAAACTTAAAACACCATTGTTTTTTATAAACTTAGTGTAAGTGTTAAATATATCTCCAACGGAAAGATAACATAGAAAAAAAATAAAATATTTAGCTACTGTATATTTATATTTATTGAATAATAGTATCCCAGTAACAGCAGCAATAATCTCTACACTATAAGTAAGTGAATTATAATTTTTTAATATAAAGTCTTCCACTGATTTTACTGAAGGTATCCATTAGGTCCACCTGTTCCATCATTTAATGGACTAATAGGTAAATCGTTAGTACTAGGTGGTAAAAACATACTTCCTGCTTGCGATTGAGATTTTTTACCAGTTGGTACTATAAACATGGTGGTTAAATCTTTTTTGGCTTGTCCTGCATTTTTCCCGTAAACGCCTAAATACACACGAATACCCGTAACACTATATCCTAAACTATCTGCTTGATTTTTTGCATAAGCCAAATAGTTTTCAACATCTGCTAATTCCCAATAAACGGATCGATTATCTTGGTTTCTTCCTTGTTTTTTTGCTGCCGAATCAACCGCTGCTTGTCGGTATTTAGTCCAGTCATCATTGAGATCTTTGGCTTTAGCTTGTGTTATAACCCCTTTTGGTTTTACGATTTTAGTCTGTTCTTCCACGTCCTGTCTCGGACAAAAATAATAGGTTAATACGGCTCCAATAATAAAACCTAAAATAATGTAGCTTAGTTTTTTCATGTTTTCTATTTAGATGATTCATAATAGCTGCTTAAAAATAGTAAAAAAGATTTACTAAGTAGGACAATTAAATTCTAAAAACAAATTAAGATGGAAACCCTAGCATAGCTCCCATACCTACGGTAAATAACCAACAGCCATAAATAACATGTTCTATGGATACTAAAAGTGTCGATTTTGTTTTGTTAAATGTAATAGCAAATAATATACCTCCTAAAAAAGTTAATATAATGACTAAGCTATTTTTGAAAAAAATATGCCCTAATGAAAACACAATAGCATTTAAGAACATGAATAGATTGGTATTTTTAAATAATGATTGATACCGTTTGAAGAAAAATGTTCTGTAAACCAGTTCTTGAGGATACACCGAAAAAATACTATAAATAAACAATATAAAAATCCACAACTTTGGCTTGTTGATAAGCACATTAAAAAGCGCCTCCTTATTTGTAAACCAAACGAAAATGATGGTTAAAACTGAAATGATTAATAGTTTTAGAATGGTTTGTTTCCAAAATAGCTTCCAATTTAGGTTTGACGCAATTTTAAATTTTTCGTTCTCAACTTTAAGCAACACATATACAATATAAAGGAACCCAATAAAACCAATGCTTAGCTTAACAATTGGAGAAAATGGTAGCGCAAAACTTACTGGTACTAAAATAAAAATAATGAATAACTCAATGAGTTTATAAGTGGTAGATTTCATATTAAACGCTTATAGATGTTGTGTGTTTTACTTCACTAATTACAAACATACTATGTGTGCTTCCAATATGATCGATATTGGTTAATTTATTTACCATAAACTCTCTAAAGGCCTCCATATCCTTTACAATTACTTTTAATAAATAATCGTAATCGCCACTAATATGATAACACTCTAATACTTCATTAATAGTAGCCACTTCCTTTTCAAATTTCACTACGTACTCCTGTGTATGTTGAATAAGTTTAATATGGCAAAATGCTACAAAGGCTTTATCTATCTTTTCCTTTTTAACCAAAGCCACGTAGTTGTTAATAATACCGCCTTTTTCAAGTTTTTTAATACGCTCGTAAACGGCAGTTACCGAAAGATTGAGCTTATTGGATAATTCCTTATTGGTTTGTTTACAGTCTTCTTGTAAAAATTGTAATAATTGTCTATCAATGGTATCCAATATCATAATTGAAAATTTTTCATAAATAATTCATTAAAAATGAATATTTAAAATTTATTATCTACAAATATAACTATTAATAGTTTTATTCTCTAAATTAATTACAAACTATTGTTTTTTAATCTAAAAACAATCAACTTTGATTAACCTTAAAACTAAAACCTATGTCGTTTAACCCAGCTAACAATATTCAAGATTTACAATATTTTGGAGAATTTGGAGGCGTCAATCCTTCAATTTCAGATTCATCTACTTACACGTTTCTTTCAGCAAAAACCATGTTCGACACCTTTGAAGGTAATGCAGATGGCTGTTACTTATATTCCAGACATTCTTCGCCTTCTAACCTGTATTTAGGGGAAGCTTTAGCAGCGATGGAAAGCACAGAAACCGCAAATGTGTCGGCATCTGGTATGGGCGCTATCACCCCAGTTCTTTTACAACTTTGTCAAGCTGGAGATCATATAGTAAGTAGCCGGACTATTTATGGTGGAACCTATGCTTTTTTGAAAAATTTTATTCCTAGATTAGGTATTGAAACGTCTTTTGCAAATATCACGAAGCTTGAAGAAGTAGAAAAAGCCATTACAGAACACACTAAAGTGTTGTATTGTGAATCTGTAAGCAATCCGTTATTGGAAGTTGCCGATATTCCTGGTTTGGCAGCATTAGCTAAAAAACATAACCTAAAATTAATAGTGGACAACACATTTTCACCCTTATCAATTTCTCCTGTACCAATGGGTGCGGATGTTGTTATTCATAGTTTAACAAAATTTATAAACGGGTCTAGCGACACCGTTGGTGGTGTGGTTTGTGGAACACAAGATTTTATTAATGACCTGCGAAATGTAAATTCCGGTGCGTCGATGCTTCTTGGCTCGACTATGGATAGTTTAAGGGCAGCTTCCATATTAAAGAATCTGAGAACACTTCACATTAGAATGAAACAACATAGTAAAAATGCTCAATTTCTAGCCGAAAAATTTGAACAAGATGGTTTAAAAACGGTTTACCCAGGATTAAAATCGCATCCTTCACATGGCTTATTTAAAAGCATGATGAATAAAGATTACGGTTATGGAGGCATGTTAACCATTGATGTTGGTTCACTTGAAAAAGCGAATGAATTAATGGAACTCATGCAAAATAAAAACCTGGGATATTTGGCAGTTAGTTTAGGTTTTTACAAAACGCTTTTCAGTGCCCCAGGAACCTCTACATCTAGCGAAATCCCAGAGGAAGAACAGAAAGAGATGGGTTTAAGCGACGGATTAATACGCTTTTCAATAGGATTAGATGATGATATTGAAAGAACCTATAAAATGATGCGCCAATGCATGGAACAACTGCATATTTTAAGTTCTTAAACAATCCCACCTAAAAAATATCATATTAAGAGGCTGTCTAAAAAGTTAAAATTAGTCGTCATTACGAACGCAGTGAAGTAA
>CAXBHA010000044.1:0-10082 GCA_963974955.1 uncultured Yeosuana sp.
ACAGCTTTTAACTTTAGCAGTTTATCTCTTGTTAAATTTTCTAAAACGGTTATTTTATTATACGCATATTTATCATAAATAGCCGCTACCAAAGCGCCACTGCTTCCTACACCGTAGCCTTGTGGAATTGAAGAATCAAAATACATCCCCTCATTCACATCGCTTTTAAGAGACTCCATGTTAAAGGTTACCAATTCTGAATCAATGCTCTCTAAATAGGAGACAAAACGTTTTAAACCTGCATTCGATTTTACAGCAATTTCATTTGTATTGCCGTCTTTTTTTAAAGCGCCATTATAAAAGTTATAAGGTATAGATAAGCCTTTGGAATCTTTAATAATACCGTATTCTCCGAAGAGTAAGATTTTAGAATAAAAAAGCGGTCCTTTCATATTATATTAATTAACAATTGACAATTTATAATTGACAATTATTTTTGTTTTGAGGTTATAATAATACTCATTAAAAGTTTTAATAATTCTTTAATATCCATTTGAATACTAATATACCCATAATTATTTAAATATTTGGTTTCTTGCAACAAATCTAACCAGTATTCAGTTTCATTTGCTTCTTCTAAAGCAATTGATAATTTAGGGGATAAAAATCAGCTTTACTTTCGGCTTGCTCTGCCTCTCTAACATTTGCTCCAATGGATGTTCCAGAACGCAACAATTGTTTAGACATTACAAACTCTTTCTTCTCCTCTGCTAAAAACTTATACAAATTGACAATTCTAACGGCAAAAAGATAGCTTTTGGTTTTAATAATATTGTCCTTTTTCATTGTCAATTATCAATTTTACATTGTCAATTGTTTTGCTCCAAATCCAATTTTGTCGCAAATATAATGCCCATTTTGACAATATGCAACTAATTCATTTTTAATGAATTCTAAAATTGGAACTGATTCTTTTTCTGGGTATAACACATGTACATTAGCACCGGCATCCAAGGTAAAACAAATAAGCAACCCTGAAATTTCCCTAAATTCCCATATTTTATTAATAATTTTCAAAGTATTTGGTTTCATTAAAATAAAATACGGTAAGCTTGTCATCATCATAGCATGAAGCGTTAAGGCTTCGCTTTCTACAATTTCAATAAAGGCATATACATCACCAGATTTAAAAATAGGTATCAATTTTGTCAAATTTTCATTGGCCTGAACAAAACGCTGTGCTGCAAATGGATGCTGATGCATTAAATTATGCCCAACCGTACTACTAACCTGCTTTTCGCCTTTATCAACCAACAAGATGGTGTCTTGATAGTTTTTAAAATTAGCATGCACTTCATATGGATATTTTATGCCAAAAAGATTACTGCTATTTTCAATATCTTTATGTTCTCCCCAAACAATCAAATCGCCTTCAATACTTCGACAAGCACTTCCAGACCCTAATCGCGATAAGAAGGATGCTTTTTTAATAAAATATTCCGCGGTAATTGTTGGGTTCATTTTCTTCTCAATACTCATTAAACACATGGCAAGTGCACTCATCCCAGAAGCGGAAGACGCAATTCCTGAACTATGTGGAAAGGTGTTTTTTGTTTCAATTACAAAATGATAGTCTTTTAAAAACGGTAAATACAATTCTATTCTTTTAAAAAACGTTTCTATTTTTGGCTTAAAAGCGTCTTTTTTTTCGCCCTCTAAATACACTTCAAAAGAAAACCTATTATCATTTTTTTTCTTAGAAAAACTTAATGTTGTCATTGTTTTACAGTTATTAAGTGTAAAACTTATGGAAGGATTTTCTGGAATTTGGTCTATCTTTTTACCCCAATATTTAACCAATGCAATATTACTTGGTGATTCCCAAGTATAACTTCCGTTTTCAATCTTAGAATTATATGTTTTAGGAATAAAATCTTGCTCGGTCATTACTCAATTTTCTTCAGACAAAGATAATAACTTTACCATTGTGTTATAGTTTCTTGCTGTTGCAAATGTTTTAAGATTCCGTTCAAAAAAATTCGCATTGAATTTAGCCTGTCCAAAACCTTTTTCACAGAAATAATAAATACAATCTTTAATTATTTTATATTCCTCCCCTTCATAAACTTTTTTTGAAGCAGCTTTTACTAACTCAGTATCAGGGATCTCGTGTAGCATCATAAAATAGCTCGCTTTCTTTTTTCCTTCTGAAAATGGAGAATTATCAAATACACGTTTCAAATTAGGCCTTGAAATTACCAGAACAGACACCACAAATCCAAAATAATCCAACATGGCATTCTTAATTGTTTCTTCTATTTTTAGGGTATTCTTTTCTAAAGATTGAAGAATAACATTGCCACTTTGAATATAAGTATGCACATTTTCAAACCCTAATTTAGAGAGTAGCTCACGTAATTCTGCCATGGGCACTTTTTTGTGTCCGCCAACATTTATTCCTTTTAACAATACAATGTACGTATTCATTTATAATGAGATTGATTTAGCCACAATATAAGCTCCTGTCCACGCATTTTGAAAGTTAAATCCTCCAGTTACTGCATCTACATTTAGGACTTCTCCAGCAAAATACAAATTTTTATAAAGTTTACTTTCAAAAGTTTTAAAGTTAATCTCTTTTAATTCTATACCTCCAGCTGTCACAAATTCTTCTTTAAAAGTGCTCTTTCCATTCACGTTGAAAACGGCTTGTGTTAATTGTGAGGCTAAATTTTCCAGTTGTTGTTTATTCAAATCGGCCCAACGTGTTTCCTGATTTATAGCAGCGGCTATAACCAGTTTTTGCCATAGCCGTTTTGGCAACTCAAATTGATGGGATTTAAAAACCGTTTTCTTGGACAATTGATGTTTTATCTCTTTCAAAACATCTAAAGCATCTTCAAAAGACTCTCCAATAAAATTAATTTCTATATCAAATTTATAATTACGACTGGCCAACTCTATGGCTCCAAACGCTGATAGTTTTAAAATGGCCGGTGCACTCATTCCAACATGGGTGATAAGTAACGGGCCCTGGCTCGACAAATTAGTTCCCATAACTTTTACCTTCACATTAAAAGCCACCACCCCCGGAATGTCCTTAATGCGTTTATCTTTAATATTGAATGTAAATAATGATGGTACAGGCTGCACAATGGTGTGTCCTAAACCTTCTAAAAGATGCCATATTTTAAGGTTACTTCCTGTTGCAATCACTAATTTATTTGTAATAAATTGGTCTTGGGGCGTTTCTATTTGCCATACATCATTTAGATTCTCAATAGATGTTACCGAATGATTATACAAGATTTCGACTTTATGTTTGATCGTTTCCTTTAAAAAACAATCGATAATTGTTTGAGACGAATTGGTTACGGGAAACATACGCCCATCTTCCTCTATTTTTAATTTCACGCCACGTTTTTCAAACCAATCAATCGTATCGCCTGTCATAAATTGATGAAAAGGCCCTAGTAATTCTTTTTCTCCCCTTGGATACCTACCAATTCTGAAGGCGTAAACTCAGCATGTGCAACATTACATCGCCCACCACCAGAAACCTTTACTTTTTGCAAGCCTTCTTTCCCGCGTTCTAAAACAGCAACTTTTAGGTTTGGGTTTTGTTCAGCGATATTAATGGCAGCAAAAAATCCTGCTGCTCCGCCACCGACGATGATAACATCTTTTTTGCTCATATCCTGTTTGGATAATCAGAAATAATTCCATCAACACCATAAGATTTAATACGCTCTAAGGGTTTTAAATTATTTACTGTATAAGCGAACACCTTATAATCTTCCCTCAATTTTTCAACAATTTCTTTGGTTAACATAGTATAATCCACATGAATGGATACAGCTTGAATTGTTTTAGCAAAACTAACAGCTTCGTCTAAATTTGTGTTTGTAACTACTCCTAAGGGAATCTTTTTATTTATTTTATAGACCGATTCCAGTAAATTTGACTGAAAACTAGTTACAAGAATATTTTTATATTCCCAACCTTTTCTTTCAACATAAAAATCGAATAACCGACACAATTCTTTTGCTGTGTTTTTTCCTTTTAACTCTATATTCAACAAACACTTATTTTCAATTAAAAGCAAAGCTTGTGATAATGTTGGAATTTGAAAACGTCCTTTCACCTTGAACTTCTTCAATTCCTTAAGTTTGAATTCAGAAATATTACCAGTACCATCTGTCATTCTATCAATAGTAAAGTCATGAAAAACAACCAATTCTCCTGATGCACATAAATGCACATCTATTTCGATGCCATGCACCCCTAATTCTAAAGCTTTCCGAATAGACTCTAACGTATTTTCGGTAACATGTCCTTTTGCACCTCGGTGCCCAATTTTAAGAACTTCATTACTCATTTTTTTAATTTTTTTTAGGTCTCATTAAGCCCTCCTGAGCAACAGATGCGACTAGCTTGCCATCTCTTGTAAAGATATTCCCTCTGGCAAATCCTCGAGCATTTGAAGCATTGGGTGACTCCAATGAATACAGTAACCAATCATCAAAATCGAAATCCCTAAAATACCACATGGAGTGATCTAAACTTGCTGTTTGGGTATTTCCAAAATGCGCTTTACTGGCATGTGGATTCAATGCTGAAATTAAAATATTATAATCTGAAATATAGGTTAATATTTGCTGTTTTGTAGCTAAATCCAATCCTTTAACATCTCCTTTTAATTTAAACCAAACATCATTAAATGCTGGTAAATCTTGTCGTTCCAAAGGATTAACAATAACCGTTGGCTTAAATTCTACTGGACGTTTTATTGCAAAAACAGCTTTTAAACTTTTTGGTAAAAATTCTCCATATTGATTTAGAATGTCCGTCCAACTCATCAAATCTTCAGGCTGCCTTAAACCTGCTTTCATTTCAATTTGATGGTTGTAACCTTCTTCCTTCTTGTGAAAGGACGCAGATAAAATAAATATCGCCCTTGTGTTTTGATGTGCTGTTACTCTTCTAACTGAAAAACTACCACCGTCTCTTACTACACTAACATTGTATGTAATGGGTCTTTCTAAATGTCCAGCCTCCAGAAAATAGGCATGCATTGAGTGCAATACCCTTTTGTTGGTTATTGTCCTACTAGCCGCATTAATAGCCTGAGCCAGCACCTGACCTCCAAAAACATTTGGACTTCCAATGGTTTTACTAATACCATTAAATTCCGTTTCACTAATTTTTTCTAAAATTAAAATATTTAATAAGTCTTGTACAGATGTCATGTCGTGTTTTAAAAATGCGTTTAAAAAATATACTCGTATAACCCGTTATTTCTTAAGACTCATTGCAAACCCACCACCTGGAGCTAAATGTACAGCAAGCTTGGTGCCCTTTGTAATGATTAATTTTTCAATAGCAATAGCAAACTGATTGTCTTTCCAATTAGCATCTTTCCCATCCTTATAAATAATCGCATTGTACGATTGGTCGTCGTCAAGAAAGTTAAAATTAATTTCAATGTCTCTTGGGTTTTCATCAGTAATGCTCCCTACAAACCAATTTCCTGTAAATTTTTCTTTTCGAGCTATGGTTACAAAATCGCCCACCTCACCATTCAACACTTTTGTTTCTTGCCAATCTACACCTACATCTTTTATAAATTGAAACGGTTCGGGGTTTGCTTCATAATTCTCTATTAAATCGCCAGCCATTTGAATAGGGCTATAAATAACAACATATAACGCCAGTTGTTGTCCCAAAGTTGTATTTAAATAATTGGATTTTCCATTGATTTCTGTGATATGAAAAATCCCGGGTGTAAAATCGATTGGCCCTGCCAACATTCTAGTAAATGCCACTATAGGTAAATGTTCGGGTGGATTACCGCCATCTACTGCCCAACTTGCATTAAATTCTTGCCCTCTTAATCCTTCGCGAGATATAGTATTTGGATAGGTTCTTCTTAACCCGGTATCTTTTATAGGCTCATGAGCATTAATGGCAACTTGATATTTATTTGCTTTAATAACTGTATTGTTATAATGATTCACCATATACTGCCCATGATGATATTCACCATTTGGTTTAATTTTACCTACATATCCAGTTTTGACAGTATGTAATCCTAAGCTTTGCATTAATGCAAATGCTGTATCTTGCTGTTGTATATATCTTTCAACATCCGAATTGGTTTCATGATGCATGATAATATCGACCCCTTTTTCTTTTCCATATCTAACAACTTCTTTTAAATCATAATCTGGATACGGTGTGACAAAATCAAAACCGCCTTCTTCTTTACGCCAACCTGTATTCCATCCTTCCACCAAAACACCTTTTAAATTATTTTTAGAAGCAAAATCAATATAATGCTTAGTGTTTGCTGTTGTAGCACCATGTCTTCCAGAGGCCCTATCCCAAGTAGATTTACCAACATGCATTTCCCACCAAATACCAGTGTACTTAGTTGGTTTGAACCAAGATACATCACCTATTTTATTCGGCTCATTTAAATTTAAAATAAGTTTGGAGGTAATCAATTCAGGTGCTGTGTTTGCTATTTGAATGGTTCTCCAAGGTGTGTTAAACGGCAAGTCTCTTTTTGCTTTGTATTTATGATTGTCCGAGCCAACAAGCACACTTTCTAACATCAAATCTTTAGCATTTATGCCAAGAGTCATCCCAGAATAATCAACTAAAGCGGCCTCATGAAAACTTAAATGTACACCGTTTGTTCCAACCATAGTAACCGGTGTATTTACGGCATTATTAGGAATATATGATTTGGCCAACTTTTTATTTCGTTCTTTAAAAGCATTTATTTCAGATAATTTCGTGGTTTTGTATAAATGCTCATAACTGTCCCAATCTCCTGCTTGCCAAAATGTTTTGTAATCTTCGGTCAGCTTAAATTGTGTGTTTTCTTCTGTTATTAACGCTTCTGAAAAATTGTCTTGTTTCGGGAATTCGTATCTAAACCCAATTCCATCATTATATACTTTGAATACAATATTCAATTTTCTAAAAGGTTCCATTTTCTCTTGAAGTTCAACCTTTAAAGCATTATAATTATTAACAACATTTACTTGTTCTCCCCAAGGCATTTGCCATGTTTCATTGAAAGGGTTCAATGACGAATTAAGAATTTTGAAATTGTCTTTTAAAGACTTTGCGTTTTCAAGATTGAATCCTAAAAAAGAGGTGTCAATAACCGTTTTATTGTTAAACCAAACTTGGTAAAAAGGCTCACCTTCTCCACTTAAATTAAATTCAACTTTTATGTTTTTGTCGGGTGATACTAAACTTAATTCATTCTGAGAAGCCTTATTGCATCCCATTAAAATAATCATTGAAAACGCTACTACTATTTTTAACATATGCTTCTTCATTTATTTTTTTTCCAATAAAACAATATCTAATTGAGAATCTAAACTCACCTTACCTTTTATCACATTCACGTCCTGATTTGAATAGGCATCATGTAGCAAATCCCCGTCTTTATATAGTTTTGAAACATCAAGAGTCTTAACACCAAAGGGTAAATCTAGACCAACGACAACCAGATCATTAAAATTCTCTTTAGAATAACTTCTGTAAAACACATAGGGATTTTGAGTTATCATTTGATGAATGCCTGCTCCAATTGCTGGGTGATTCGCTCTAAACTGACCAAGTTTTTGAGCATGCAATAAAAGTTTTTGTGTCTCTTGATTGTTGTTGATGGCATCCCAGTTCATAAATGAACGAAGTGTTGCATCGCCAACGGTCCCTTCTATTATTAAGGGTCGAGCAGATTCATCACCATAATACATTTGCGAAGTCCCTGGAGCTAGCAACAATTTGGTTATCGCCTCAAACGGTTTTGCCCTTTTTACATCAAACGGGCTGCCATCATCATGAGATGTTATATAATTTAGCGTTCCGAATCCCTTTAATTCGTTGTGAAGAAGATTTGAATATTTAGAAAAAATAAATTCGTAAGGCTTTGTGGCATCCGATTTAAATTCGAAATTTATTAAACTGTGAAAACGATTATCAAAAAAGTTTACTTGTTTATCCCCGTAATCAAACAGCTTTCCAGAGCTAATGGTATAATTATAAACTTCCCCAACTAAATAAAATGGATTGTCATCTAAAACCTTGTCCAGGTTATTTTTTTTCCATTGTGAAAAAGCATAGTCACATTCGGTTCTAAATTCGGCCCAGACATAGTCCTCTGTGTGCTTTACAGTATCTGCTCTGTAACCATCAATACCGAACTCCGTGATATAATCTGTGAGCCATTTAATAATGTAAAACCGGGGTGCTCTAGGATATCCTGTTCTTTTAAAAAATGATTCTAATTCGACAACTTCTTGGTCATACCGTCCTTCCGATTTCCATTTTTCAACCAGTAGTTGTGGTAATTCCACAGGTTCATCGCTTTCTGTTCTTATATCGGGCAGGTTTTTAACTAAGGTGCAATTGACCGTTGACTCATACGTTTTATAAGCACACGGATCATCTGTACGAACCCAATCCTCAGGATAAACAGGATCCATATCGGTAACAGGCCCTGTATGATTTATGACGGCATCTAAGACAATTCTAATCCCTTTACCATGGGCCGTTTCAACCAATGTTTTTAAATCTTCTTTGGTTCCGAAATTAGGATCTAAAGCGGTCCAATCTTTTGCCCAATACCCATGATAGGCATAAGAAACTCCTGTTCCTTCATCAACCGAACCATGAATTTGTTCTGCAATAGGCGTTAACCAAATGGCGTTAATCCCTAAATTGGTAAAATAACCTTCATTGATTTTCTGGGTAATCCCTTTAATATCGCCACCTTCAAAACCTCTTAATGCCGCTGTTTTTTTAGTTCTATTAAAATTAATGTCATTTAAAGTGTCTCCATTATTGAATCTATCTGTCATTAAAAAATAAAGATTGGCACTATCCCAGACAAAAGGCGCTTTAATAACTTCTCTGGATTCTGTAACGGTTTTCTTTTTATCACAGCCTAAAAACATAGTAATACTTAATAATGTTAATATAAATTTTGATTTCATCATTAATTCATTTGTTTCAAAATAAATGATTCTAAAGGTTTAATATCAACTCTTATTTTAGCGTGATTATTATTCACTTTTAGAATAGATTTATAGTGATTGTATAATTGATCTTGAAATTGGTATTCGCCATCTTTTAAATTCCATTTTTCAATAACATCTTCTGGAAGTTGCAACTCAAATCCATAGGTTTCATTAGGATTGAAATTAGAGACTACTATTAGGTGATCGGCATCACTCCATCGTACAAAGGACAATACATTATCATTATACCATGGGGTATGTTGCCTATTAAATAAGTGAATATCTTCGTAATCACCCATTAAGGCTTGACTACTAATGGTGAAATTTAATAAACGTTTATAAAAATCCCGTAATTCCTTTTCCTCATTTGTCGATTGTCCACCGTCAAATTGTTTATTATTCACCCAACGTTGTAGGTGTGGAACACCAACATAATCATAAATGGATGTTCTTGATGGATCACCAAAACCAGGATTTTCATTAGCAGGCTCCCCAACTTCTTGTCCAAAATAAATCATCGTTGGCGAGGTACTTAATGTGGCAGATACGACCATTGCCGGCTTTCCTTTATCGGCATTTCCTGCGAACTCAGGACTTGCTATACGCTGCTCATCATGATTCTCAAGAAAGTGAATCATATGATGCTCAATGTCTTTTAAATAATCTTGAATTGGTGGAATATTATCCGTTTTACCATGTCCTTGCATAATATGTTTTATGGTATCGTAGAGTTGAACTTTATCGTACAGATAATCCATTTTACCACGTTTTATATAATCTCTATATAAATCTGGGTTATACACCTCAGCAATAATGAAGGCATTATTGTTTTTCGTTTTTATATGAGCGTTTAAATAGCTCCAAAATTCAACGGGCACCATTTCTGCCATATCATAACGAAAGCCATCAACACCAAAATCTAACCAATACAATGCAATATCTTTAAATTTTATCCACGAATTCGGGACTTGTTTATCTTTCCAAAACCCAAAATGTTTAACATAATCTTCATTTTCAAAACCTTCTGGTAATTCATCAAAATCCTTTCTTCCATCAGGTGAAATGCCATAATTTATCTTTACCGTTTCATACCAATCATTA
>CAXBHA010000045.1:0-10075 GCA_963974955.1 uncultured Yeosuana sp.
TGATGAAACAGAGTTTGGATTTCATATTATTTATCTTGAAAGAATCAGAGGACAAGAGTATGATGTCAGTCACGTACTATTAATTCCAAAAGTATCCGATGACGCCATAAAAGAGGCCAAAGAACGTATTGAAAAAATAAGACAGCGCATTGTAGATGGTGATATTTCATTTGCCGATGCGGCCAAAGAAACCAGTGATGAAAAAGAGACCAAAAATGATGGTGGACAATTAATAAACCCGAAGACTCAAGATTATAATTTTGAATTAACAAAAATGGACCCAGAATTGTATTCTCAAATTCAAAACTTAAAAGATAATGAAGTAAGTTTGGTCCAAACCGAAAAAGACAGAACCGATAAAATAAAATTCAAAATCTTAACAGTTACTGATAGGATTAATGAACATGAAGCCGATTATGCACGTGATTATTTAAAAATTAAAGAGCAAGCACTTAACGAGAAAAAGATTACTGCTATTGAAAAATGGCAAAACGAAAAAATCATGGATACCTATATTAAAATTGGTGATTCGTACAAAGGTTGTGACTTTGCAAGTAATTGGTTAAAAAAATAATACATGTCTGACGTTGCAGCCATACAACAATTTGTAAAACAATATAAAAACTTAAAAACAGAAATTGCCAAGGTCATAGTGGGGCAAGATAACGTTGTTAATCAAATCTTGATTTCTATTTTTTCAGGAGGGCATTCCTTGCTTATCGGTGTTCCTGGTTTAGCAAAAACCTTGATGGTTAATACCATTGCTCAAGCATTAGGGTTGGATTTTAAACGTATTCAATTCACACCCGATCTTATGCCAAGTGATATTTTGGGAAGTGAAATTTTAGATGAGAACAGACATTTTCATTTTGTGAAAGGACCTGTTTTTTCAAATATTGTTCTGGCCGATGAAATTAATAGAACACCACCTAAAACACAGGCAGCCCTCTTGGAAGCTATGCAAGAGCGTGCTGTTACGGTCGCCGGACATCACTATGAATTGAGCTTACCCTATTTTGTATTGGCCACACAAAACCCAATTGAACAAGAAGGGACCTACCCATTGCCCGAAGCTCAATTAGATCGTTTTATGTTTGCCGTATATTTAGATTACCCATCTTTTGAAGAGGAAGTGCAAGTTGTAAAAACCACTACCACCGATAACAAGCAAAAAGTAAATGCATTGTTTACAGCGAACGATATCGTAGAGTTTCAACATCTTATCCGTAGAATTCCTGTAGCCGATAATGTTATTGAGTATGCTGTTACAATGGTTGGTAAAACGAGACCCAATAGCAAAGAAGCAAGTGAACTAGTTAATACGTATCTGGATTGGGGCGCTGGTCCTCGTGCATCGCAAAACTTAATATTAGCCGCCAAAACCCATGCGGCCATTCATGGTAAATTTTCTCCGGATATAGAGAATGTTCAAGCGGTTGCAGGAAGTATTTTAAGGCATAGAATTATTAAAAACTATAAAGCAGAAGCCGAAGGAATTACCGATGATCAAATTATCAAGAGTTTGTTTTAAGAAATTCAATCTTCGTATTACTAAATCGTTATTTTTTTTATTAAAAAGATGATAAGAATGTAATAATACTAATTTATTATAGTCATATTATAAATTAGTATTAAGGATGATTGTATAACTAGGTTTATTTTTAAAACTTTACATTAATTTCGTAATTTGCAATACTTTTTATAAACAGAAAATTAAAATAAAAAACAGATGGCATTTGATATTGATATGATTAGGGGTGTATACACCAAAATGGCTGAACGCGTTGATAAAGCACGCGAGATTGTAGGAAGACCGTTAACCCTTTCTGAAAAAATATTATATAATCACCTTTGGGATGGAACCCCTACAAAGGCTTTTGAAAGAGGTAAAGATTATGTGGATTTTGCGCCAGATCGCATTGCGTGTCAAGATGCAACGGCTCAAATGGCATTATTGCAATTTATGCAAGCCGGGAAACCTAAAGTGGCGGTTCCAACAACCGTGCATTGTGACCACTTAATCCAAGCAAAGCAGGGTGCTACTTTAGATTTAAAACGCGCCAATGAAACAAGCAGTGAGGTATTTGACTTTCTTGCTTCGGTGTCAAATAAATACGGTATCGGGTTTTGGAAACCAGGTGCAGGCATTATCCATCAAGTTGTGCTAGAAAATTATGCATTTCCTGGAGGGATGATGATAGGAACCGATTCGCATACGGTTAATGCTGGAGGTTTAGGCATGGTTGCTATTGGCGTTGGTGGTGCTGATGCGGTGGATGTGATGGCTGGTATGGCTTGGGAATTAAAATTCCCTAAACTTATCGGTGTAAAATTAACAGGAAAACTTAATGGTTGGACATCTGCCAAAGATGTCATTCTTAAAGTGGCCGGTATTTTGACCGTAAAAGGTGGAACAGGAGCCATTGTCGAGTATTTTGGCCCAGGCGCTAAATCCATGTCGTGTACGGGAAAAGGAACTATTTGTAATATGGGCGCCGAAATAGGGGCCACGACTTCTACGTTTGGTTATGATGAGTCCATGGAACGTTATTTACGTGCTACTGACAGAGCGGATATTGCTGATGCCGCGAACAAAGTAAAAGAATATTTGACTGGAGACCCAGAAGTATATGCAAATCCAGAACAGTATTTCGATCAAGTTATCGAATTGGATTTAGATACTTTAAAACCACATTTAAACGGCCCTTTTACACCGGATTTGGCAACACCTGTTGGAGAACTTGGAGCAAAGGCAAAAGCTAATGGATGGCCAATTAAAGTTGATTGGGGATTAATAGGGTCTTGTACAAACTCCTCTTATGAGGATTTAACCCGTGCGTCATCGATAGCAAAGCAGGCGGTCGATAAAAAGATAAAACCAAAATCTGATTTCGGAATCAATCCAGGGTCCGAGCAAATTCGATATACAGCTGAACGCGATGGAATTCTTAAAATATTTGAAGATTTAGATGCCACTATCTTCACAAATGCCTGTGGCCCCTGTATAGGGCAATGGGACAGAAGTGATGTAAAAGAGGGTGAAAAAAATACCATAGTGCACTCATTTAACAGAAATTTCTCAAAACGTGCTGATGGAAATCCAAATACACATGCGTTTGTTGGATCGCCAGAAATGGTTGCTGCTATTGCAATTTCGGGACGTTTGGATTTTGATCCCATGAATGATACTTTAATAAATGAAGAGGGTGTAGCGGTTAAATTGGAAGAGCCAAAAGGTATAGAATTACCACCAAGTGGATTTGCTGTTGAAGATGCTGGTTATGTAGAACCGATGAAAGATGGTAGTGGTGTAAAAATATCTGTGAACCCTACATCAGAACGGTTACAATTGCTTGAGTCGTTTAAGCCCATTGGTTCTGAAATTAAAGGGGCAAAACTATTGATTAAAGCCTTTGGGAAATGTACAACAGACCATATTTCTATGGCGGGGCCTTGGTTGCGTTTTCGTGGTCATTTAGATAATATTTCCAATAACTGTTTAATTGGGGCGGTAAATGCATTCAACCAAAAAACAAATTTTGTTAAAAATCAATTAACAGGTGAATATGGAGGTGTGCCAGATGTACAACGTCAGTACAAAGCTAAAGGCATTAAAACTATTGTTGTAGGCGATCATAACTATGGAGAAGGTTCTTCAAGAGAGCATGCCGCTATGGAACCTCGCTTTTTAGGTGTTGCTGCGGTTATTGTAAAATCGTTTGCACGTATTCATGAAACAAACCTTAAAAAACAAGGTATGTTAGGACTGACTTTCGCAACTGAATCTGATTACGATTTAATTCAGGAGAACGATACATTCAACTTTGTAGATTTAAAAGATTTTGCACCAGGTAAACAATTAACACTTGAAGCGGTGCATGCTGATGGAAGTAAAAATGAGATTAAATTAAATCATACTTACAATCAATCTCAAATAGATTGGTATAATGCAGGTTCTGCTTTAAATTTAATAAAAAGACAAAACGCATCTTAATAAAGATGTTTGTAATAGTAAAATCCAGCTAAGAAAGCTGGATTTTTTATTTTGTAGCATTAAATAAATTCATATATAATTGTATTTTTACTAAAACCCTTTTTATGAATTCTAGAGCAAATCAACTAAAGGCATTTGATAAATTATTAACCATTATGGACGAATTACGAGAAGGTTGTCCCTGGGATAAAAAACAAACTATGGAATCGTTGCGACATTTAACAATTGAAGAAACGTATGAGCTTGGGGATGCTATTTTGGACAATGACTTAGAAGAAGTTAAAAAAGAATTGGGAGATGTATTACTTCATATTGTCTTCTATTCTCGAATAGGAAGTGAGACCAATACCTTTGACATAGCAGATGTTTGTAACGGAATTTGTGAAAAATTAATAAACAGACATCCGCACATTTATGGAGATGTTAAAGTCGAAAATGAAGAGGATGTAAAACGAAATTGGGAAAATTTAAAGTTAAAAGAAGGAAATAAAAGTGTTTTGGAAGGTGTGCCACAAAGTTTGCCAGCACTGGTAAAAGCCAATAGAATTCAGGAGAAAGTGGCAGGCGTTGGTTTTGATTGGGAAGAACCAAATCAAGTTTGGGAAAAAGTAGAAGAAGAACTTCAAGAATTAAAAAATGAAGTTGCTAAAGGTGATTTGGATGGTATAGAAAGCGAATTTGGAGATGTAATGTTTTCTATGGTCAACTATGCACGGTTTTTAAATATCAATCCAGAAAACGCCTTAGAGCGTACTAATAAAAAATTCTCAAAACGATTTCAATATTTAGAATCTAAAGCCAAAGCAATTAATAAACCATTAAAAGATATGACTTTAGCCGAAATGGATGTGTTTTGGGAAGAAGCTAAAAGTCTTTAAACAAGATAAAATGGTTTTTATCTGTTATGTATGTTGAAAATTTTAAATTTAATTTAAATTTAAAAAATAATTGAATGTCCGTAATTTGTCATAAGTCTGAAAATATAATAATTTTGTCATTCCGACAAAGGAGGAACCGCATTGATTTTAATGGATTCTTCATTTCGTTTCACTCCATTCTGAATGACAAAAATGGTATTATGAATGAATATGGACATTCAAAAAAACAATTAATGATTTGAATTTTTTGAAACATGGTAAAACTGCTTCCACAATATGGGTTATTGTGTTATTATTTCTTTTCAATAATTATTGTTGGTCCCAAAATATAGCTCCTAATATTACAGCAACAGGAGATCAACTATACTGTCCATTAAGCCAAATAAGGGTTGTTACAGATTTTGATATTATAGATCCAGATAATACAGAAATTGAGGCACTTTATGTTCAAATTTCGACAGGATATGTTTTAGGTTCTGATTCTTTATTTTTAACAGGGAGCCATCCAAATGTAGTGGCCTTGTGGAATATTACTGAAGGTAAATTAACTTTAAAAGGAAATGGTACACCGCAAGCTGCCTACGTAGATTTGATAGATGCAGTAAAAGATGTGCTATTTCAAAGTACAAGCACAAATCCAATTAATAAGTATTTTTCATTCACAATAGGTGATGCTAATTATTTGCCTAAAACAGGTCATTATTACGAGTATGTTCCAGCCTTAGGGATTACATGGACAAATGCCAAAGTAACTGCCGGAATGAGAACGTATTATGGCCTTCAAGGCTATTTAGCGACCATTTTGAATCCCGAAGAAGCGCAATTAGCAGGAAAGCAAGCCGCTGGAGCAGGATGGATTGGGGGCAGTGATGAAGAAACAGAAGGCGTATGGAAATGGGTGACCGGGCCAGAGGCAGGAACTATTTTTTGGAATGGCTTATCTAACGGTTCAACTCCCAATTATGCTAATTGGAACACAGGAGAACCCAATAACCTAGGGGGTGAAGATTATGCCCATATCACTTATAATGTAGGGATTAAAGGCTCATGGAATGATTTGTCCAATACAGGAGAATCTTTCGGGGATTATCAACCTAAAGGCTATATAGTTGAATATGGCGGTATGCCTGGAGACCCTGTTTTAAATATTTCGGCAAGTAGCCAGATTTATGTTAATACCATGGTTGATTTTACAAATGGGTCAAGTTGTGGTAGTGGCTCTGTTACTTTGCAAGCAACGCCATTATATGGCACGGTTCTTTGGTTTGATGCTTTAACAGGTGGCAATCAAGTTGGAACTGGCTCAAATTTTACAACACCGGTTTTAACAACTACAACGACCTATTATGCATTACCATCGGAGAATGGGTGTGTTGAAGGAGATAGAACTCCTATTATTGCTAGCATATATCAAGTTCCAGTAATTCAACCTAATAGTGTATTTAAAAATTGTGATGAAGATGGAAACCCTGATGGCTTTACCGATTTTAATTTAGAAGAAACAAATGATGTATTGACTAATAATAATTCGACAGGTTTAAATTTTTCGTATTATACATCCCTTAACGATGCAGATTTAGGCAACAATAAAATAGCTTCAATATTTAATAATCTTATTGCAAATACAGTTTATGTTCGTGTAGAAAACACTATGGGGTGTTATCGTATTGCAACCGTAAATTTACAAGTTTCAACAACCTCCTTTCCACAAGGCTATCTTCAAGAATTGAATAGTTGTGATGACGATGCTCTAAATGATGGATTTCGTGTATTCGATTTAACCCAAGCATCTTCACAATTTATATCTCAATTTCCTTCAGGACAAAATTTAAGTGTTCATTATTTTAAAAATTTAAATGATGCATTGTTGGAACAAAACGAAATTACAATACAAACTAGCTATATAAACGAAACACCCTTTTCGCAAATACTATATGTTCGCGTTGAAAGTGACACTAATGGTGATTGTTTTGGGATTGGGCCACATTTATTATTGACTGTAAATCCCAGACCAGAATTTGAAATAGCACAGAGTGCTATTTACTGTAATGATACTGTGCCTATTATATTGTATTCCATTAATTCAAACGGGAATTTTACTTATGAATGGAAAGATGGAAATGGACTTGTAATAAGCAATTCAAACAAGGCTGCCATAACTTCTGGAGGCGTTTATACCGCTGTTGCTACATCTGGTTTTGGATGTGAATCATTACCTGTATCATTTTCAGTTTATGAATCGGCTATTGCAAAAATTGGTTTAGACGATATTACCATTGTTGAATTCTCTGATAATAATAATATATCTATCAACAATGGCAACAACAATCTTGGTATTGGCGATTATGAATTTGCGATAGATGCTATTAATGGTCCCTATAAAGACGAATCTTATTTTGATAGAGTAGGAGCTGGTTTCCATACTATTTATATAAAAGACAAAAATTTATGTGGAACAGCCCAGTTAGAAGTATTTATTCTTGGATTCCCTAAATTTTTCACGCCGAACAATGATGGAAATAATGATACTTGGCAACTTAAGGGTATAGGAACAGGTTTTTCAAATGCCTCAAAGGTTAATGTTTATGATAGATACGGAAAATTAATCAAGCAATTAAACGCAAAAAATGATGCTTGGGACGGTACCTTTAATGGGCAAAAAGTATCAGCATCTGATTATTGGTTTGTTGCACACTTGGTTGAACTGAACGGAAAGGTGCGAACATTACGCGGTCATTTTAGCCTAGTTCGATAGTTGGAACAATTCACTTAATGCTTTAGCAACGCCATCATTTTTATTCGATTCTGTGGATCTTTTGGCTATTTTTATAACATCGTCATTGGCATTACCCACCGCAATTCCCAATCCAACCGCTTTAAGCATCTCTATATCGTTATAATTATCACCAAAAGCAATAACTTCATCTAAAGAAATATGTTGATAATTATAGTGTAGTAAGGTTTCAATAGCTGTTTTCTTTGAAATAGAGCGATGTGAAATTTCTATGTAAGTAGATTTAGAACGGTATAGTGTAATCTCGTCAACTTGCTCTTTTTCTAATGTTTTATATAGTGTGTCAATGTCATGTTCATCACCCATGCACATAATTTTATGAGCTCCTTTTTCTTCGCGCTTCCAGGTTTTTAAAACCTCGAGATTTGATTTTATTATGGGTTCTACTTTTGTATTGTTTATTTCCCTAAATGCCCAAAAATCTAAAGAAGGAACGTACCATTCATCGGCATGAAATAAACTTAAATGAATGGACGTGTTTACACATTGGTCTATTATATATTCTAAGACATCATTGTTAATGACAGTACTCTGCACAACAGTTTCGTTTTTTAAAATTAAGGCCCCGCTATATGCTATTATGGGTTCTGATGCATTACCTAGTTGTAGTTGTAAATGCCTAATGGCCTTGGGCATTCTGGAAGATATTAGAACGAATGGAATATGTGAAAGTCGCTTAATTTCTTGTATGGTCGATTCGGATAATTCCCGGTCTTTATTTAGTAAGGTGCCATCTATATCGCTACAAATCAATTTATAGTTCATTTCTTAATTTAATGGATATCTCGCAACAAAAATAAGTATATTAAATTGTAATTAAAACGTTATTTTAATTAATCAAGAAAGCTAGAAAATCCAAAATCAATCAACCTACGTATATAAAGAAACTGATGAAGTTTTTATGAACCGATTAATAGCAATTATATTATAAAGGCTTCATTGTTTTTTATTTCTTTTGAAATATAAAACTAAGTTTAGTTAGAGAAAAAATCCTACTTGTAATACGCATCTTAAACGTAACAAGTAGGATTTAGCTTTTATGGGGTTTAGTAAAGATCCTTGATTTTACTGAGTTTTGTCTTCCAAAGTTTTAATGAATCTTTGTGGCTTTTTATATTATTATGAACTTCTTTTACCAACGGATTGTCATCGTCTACATTGGTGAAAAACTGTAGGTTATTTTCCAGTTGATTGATTTGTCCTTTTACTTCATCTATTTTTTTACGAATAAAAGATCGTTCATAATCAAGGTTTTGATTGTCATCTTCATTACTTAGAACTTCTAGTTTATTTTCAAATTTTATAAGTTCTATTTCATTTCTATCAATTTTCAACTTAGAAAACAATTCGTCCAAGGCTTTATTAAACTTTCCTTCAATAAAGCGCTTATCATTGGGAACTCTCCCAATATTTTTCCATTCAGAAATAAAATCTTTTATAGTTGCCAAATCTTTTTCTTTGTCTTTTAAAAGTTCAAAGGCTTTCATAGTGTCCAGTAACGCCTTCTTTTTATCAAATGCTTCAATTTCAACCTTATTGGCAGCATTTTTTGAAGCGTGAAGTTTATCAAAAAAGTGATTGCAAGCCGATTTAAATTGCTTCCATATTTTATCACTATCCTTTCTAGGGACGTGTCCAATTTTTTTCCAATCGCTTTGAATTTTTTTCATCAAGGCAATGGTCGTTGCAATATCCTCATTATCCTTATTGTCTTCGGCAATTTGAATAAGTTCTAATTTTTTTTGGAGATTTTTATATTGGTCCTTTTTTAGCCCTTTATAGAAGGCGTTCTTTTTCTTATTAAAAGTGCGTACAGCGTCTTTAAATTTGGCCCAAGTGTTTTCATTGTCTTTTGAAGGAACCTTTCCTGAATTAAAAAAAGCTTCTCTTAAAGATTCAATATCTTTAATTTTCTTTTGCCATGAGCCATGGGAATTAATTTCGTCTTGGCCTATTTCTTCAATTTTAGATATCAGTTCAAGCTTATTTTCCAGGTTTTTTTCATAAACCTTGTCTATTTCACTAAAATATACTTGGCGCTTGTCGTTAATTATTTTGGTAGAAACTTTAAATCGTTCCCAAATTTCTTCTCTGTTTTCCCTGGCAACGGGTCCAAGTTCTTCTTTCCACATTTTGTGGAGTTCTTGTAATTCTCTAAAGGCTCTTAAAACATTATCATCCTGTGCCAATTCTTCAGCGCGTTCAATAATTTTTAACTTTTTATCTAAATTATGTTTAAAGTCCAAGTCTCTTAATTCCCTGTTCAGATGTAAAAAATCATAAAACATTTCAACATGATGATGATAACTATTCCACGCATTATTGTATTTGTCTCTTGGAATAGGGCCTGTATTTCTCCATCGTTCTTGTAATTCTTTAAAATGCTTGTAGGTTGTATTTATATTTTCT
>CAXBHA010000046.1:0-10025 GCA_963974955.1 uncultured Yeosuana sp.
GCTAAAGCACTTGAAATTTGTAAGGCAACGTACATGATGGTTTGTACGCGAGATCCATCAACTTTAATCACTTTCCATGGTTCTTCATCGGCCAAATACTTATTCCCCAGTCTCGCTAAATTCATAAGTTCTTGTTGTGCTTCTCTAAAGCGATACCGCTCAATAGAACTTGAAATACTATTAGGAAACGCCTTTACTTCTGCTAAAGTTTCTAAATCTATTTGTGAAAACTCATTGGGAGTTGGAACAATACCTTTGTAATAGTTATTGGTTAACACCACCACTCGATTAATAAAGTTTCCAAAAATGGCAACCAACTCATTATTGTTTCTTGCTTGAAAATCTTTCCAAGTAAAGTCGTTATCCTTTGTCTCAGGGGCATTGGCCGTTAATGCGTAACGCAATACGTCTTGCTGATTTGGAAAATCAATTAAATAGTCTGGTAACCAAACCGCCCAATTTTTAGAGGTAGAAAGCTTATTCCCTTCTAAATTTAAAAACTCGTTGGCCGGCACATTTTCTGGTAAAATATAGCTTCCTTCTGCCTTTAACATAGCCGGGAAAATAATACAATGAAAGACGATGTTATCTTTTCCTATAAAATGAATAAGCTGTGTGTCTTTGTCTTTCCAATAAGGTTTCCAATCTTTTCCTGTTCGTTTTGCCCATTCTTTAGTGGATGAGATATAGCCAATAGGCGCATCGAACCATACATAAAGCACTTTTCCTTCGGCACCTTCAATAGGCACAGGAATGCCCCAATCTAAATCCCTGGTTACTGCACGAGGACGCAAACCATCATCAATCCACGATTTTACTTGTCCGTAAACATTGGGTTTCCAATCATTTTTATGCCCTTCCAAAATCCATTTTCTTAAAAAAGCTTCATGCTTATCTAAAGGTAAAAACCAGTGTTTTGTTTGTTTTAATGTTGGCACATTGCAGGTAATGGCCGACTTTGGATTAATTAAATCGGTTGCATTTAAACTGGTTCCACAATTTTCACATTGGTCTCCATAAGCCTCTTCATTACCACATTTAGGACAGGTTCCTGTTACAAACCGATCTGCCAAGAACTGATGTGCTTTTTCATCATACAACTGTTCATTGGTTTCTTCAACAAACTCACCTTTATCATATAAGGTTTTAAAAAATCCAGAAGCTGTTTCATGATGTATTTTTGCAGATGTACGTGAATAATTATCAAAAGAAATTCCAAATTCTTCAAAAGACTTCTTAATGATAGCGTGGTATTTATCAACGACATCTTGAGGAGAGATACCTTCTTTTTTTGCTTTAATCGTGATAGGAACACCATGTTCATCACTTCCGCAAATAAAAGCAACGTCATTTCCGGTTAATCGTAAATAACGCGCATAAATATCTGCCGGCACATAAACCCCGGCCAAATGACCAATATGAATAGGTCCGTTAGTATAAGGTAAAGCCGCTGTAATGGTATATCGTTTTGGTTTGTTCATCATGAAATTTAAATTATTTCGTCATTGCGAAATTTTTGATAAAAAATTGTGGCAATCTGTTAAATTGGGGAAGATTACCACGTCGTTTCTCTCCTCGTAATGACGTTGCGCTTTTACAAGGCACAAAAGTACGCAATTTGAGAAGGATTTAGAAAAAAAATGTACATTTACACTATGCCAAAAAGAACACTAATTTTAAGCGTACTTTGTGTTGTTTTTTTCTTTGGAAAAAAATCTGTTTCTGCACAAAACATAGCTTCACAAAAACATGATACTACTTTGATACAACCACCATATTTAAAAGCCGGCGATACGGTTGCCATTGTTGCTCCTTCAGGAATTTTAAAAAATAGGTCTCCAGAAATTGAAAAGGCAAAAGCACTACTTAAAAGTTGGGGATTGAACGTGCTTGTTGGCAAACATGTGTTCAGTGAAAACAATCATTTTGCTGGTACCGATGATGAGCGTTGTGAAGATTTTCAAAACGCCTTGGATAACCCAACCATTAGTGCTATTTGGAGCGCCAGAGGCGGCTACGGAACAGTTAGAATATTGGATAAATTAGAGTATTCAACATTTAAGAAAAAACCAAAATGGATTATTGGTTATAGTGATATTACTGCATTACACAGTCAACTTCACAATCTAGGTTTTGAGAGCATACATGCCATGATGACTACCAGTTTACAAGATGATTCTGAATCGATAAAAGAAACCATTTCTACATTTAAAGATGCCGTTTTTGGAATGCCATTAGCGTATATTTTAAAAGGTTCAGGCTACAATAAAGTTGGAACTGTAACTGCACCTATAATTGGTGGCAATTTAAGTATTTTATATAGTTTGTTGGGGTCTAAAACGAGTATGGATACTTCTGGTAAGATATTATTCATTGAAGAAATTGGTGAATATAAATATCATATAGACCGCATGCTGCAAAGTCTAAAACGCGCTGGTTATTTTGAGAACTGCAAAGGAGTTATTGTTGGTGATATGACCAAACTTAGAAAAAATACAACCCTTTGGGGAAGTTCAATTGAACAATTGATTTTAGATGCGCTTTCTGAATATAGTTTCCCAATCGCTTTTAATATGCCAGCGGGACATGAAAAAGATAACAGAGCGCTTATTTTGGGAAGGACAATAGAGCTAAAAGTTGACAAAAACAAATCTACGATTGTTTTTAAGCCGTAAAATTAAACTCCAAATTGACTTAAATGATGGTTTAAATGTTTGTAAAACATGTTACTCCATTCCGTTTTGTTAAGTTTTCCAAATGCGTGTGATTCTTTACCATCAAAATGTGCTTCACCTAAATTTTGAGTTTTCTTAATATAATTTATTAATCGTTCTTTTTCTATTTCAAAATCATGAGCATCTGTAATTAAAAATTCTTGTGCTGTTTTACTGTTTTTCCCGTAAGGCCTATCGTTTACAACCATAGGTTTAACAATAAACTTTAAAAATACCTTTTTAAACCACGTGGTTTTTGGTTTCATAAACCAATTCATAAACGACATTACAATGTGCAAGCATTTGGGCAACACTCATTTTTCCCATATCGGTTTGGTTAAAGGTTCTAACTTATGTAATTTGTCAATAATTGTGTTGGTTTCTTTTAAATCAAAAATGTTATTCATATTACAATCAATATCACTTATTCAAAATTAATAAATATTCTTATACATTAAAACCCTCTCTCTTGTTGAAGCCTTTCATAAGCTTCTTGCACTTTTCTGAATTTTTCTTCAGCACCTTGTTGGTGTTCCTTTCCTAAATGGACAACTTTATCTGGATGATATTTTTTTGCCATTGCCCGATACGCTTTTTTAATCTCATCGTTGGAAGCTGTTTTATCAATCTCTAAAATTTTATAGGCATTGTCGCTACTACTAAAAAACATGGCTTTTATACTTTCGAAATCTCCCATTCCAATTCCCAAATACCCAGAAACAGTATGGATTTGACTTACCTCATCCTCGGTGACCAAACCATCTGCCTTGGTAATCCCAAATAAAAAATGAATAAGCTGTAGCCGTGAGGGATGATCCATCATTTGACGGATCTGTAAACAAACTTGACGCGTTGAAATATTTTTTTGCTTGTTTATTTCCTTAAATAGCTTAAACGCATGATTGGCACGTTCCTTACCGTACATCCCAACAAATTGTTGGCGTACAAAGTCCAACTCACGTTGGTCCTGCTTACCATCAGCTTTTATAACAATAGAAGCTAAAATAAGTAAGCTCACTTCAAAATCTCCAGATTTTGTTTGAGGTTGGTAGGTTGGATGCTGCTCCCTATATATTGTACCCGTATTCCCGTTAGACATAGCGTCAACCACACTTCCTAATGCCAATCCTATTATGGCGCCTATTGGGCCTCCAAACGACCATCCTAACCCGGCGCCTATCCATTTTGAAAAACTCATGCAATGTCCTTTATTTTTTAATCATTTCAAATATAATACTGTTAGTTGGGTTTTTTGACTGTTTGTTACTAAAAAACGTTTTTTTGTTAAGGCGTTTTTTGTTAGGAAATATATAATTTCAGAAATGAAAGGTGATACTGAATACTGCGACTGATTACTTATTTTCTGTATCTTTGCATTCTAAATTAGTTAATTAATAAAATTTAAAATATGTATCCAGCAGAATTAGTAAAGCCAATGCGAGAAGATTTAACCAAAGTTGGTTTTGAAGAATTACATACTGCCAAAGCTGTTGATGAGGCTTTGGCAAAAGAAGGAACGACTTTAATAGTTGTTAATTCGGTTTGTGGTTGTGCCGCTGCAAATGCGCGACCAGGAGCTAGAATGAGTTTACAAAACGAAAAAAAACCAGACCATATTGTTACCGTTTTTGCCGGTGTTGATAAAGATGCTGTAGATAAAGCAAGACAACATATGGTGCCGTTTCCACCAAGTTCGCCAAGTATGGCATTATTTAAAAATGGCGAATTAGTACATATGTTAGAGCGTCACCATATTGAAGGAAGACCAGCAGAAATTATTGCTGAAAACCTTAAAGATGCTTATAACGAGAATTGCTAATGTTTTTTTGAAATAAAAACTTAGAATTATAAATTATAAGAGGCTGTCTAAAAAGTTAAAATTAGTCGTCATTACGAACGCAGTGAAGTAATCTGTTTATTGATTACTAGAAACTTAAAGATTGCTTCGTTCCTCGCAATGACGAAAAACTAAACTTCTTAGACAGCCTCTTTTTTATTTTTGAAGCATGCTAAGACTAGTGTCATATCCGTTAACCATTATTTATTACTTGGCTTTTTTATTGACCATAGTAATATTTCATCCTATACAATGGTTTTGTTTTAATGTATTTGGCTATCCAGCACATAAAAAAAGTGTGGATATTTTTCAGTTTTTCTTAATGCGCTGTATGAATATTTTGGGGACGCGTTTTACCTTTAAAAATCCTTACAAAATAAATACAGATCAACCTTTAATCATTGTAGCCAACCACCAAAGTATGTATGATATATCACCCATTATGTGGTATATGCGCAAGCACCATCCTAAATTTATAAGTAAAATGGAACTTGGTAAGGGCATCCCAAGCGTGTCTTATAATTTACGTCATGGTGGTTCTGTTTTGATAGACAGGGAAAATCCAAGACAATCATTGCCGGCCATCATGAAATTTGGAGAATATATTGAAGAAACAAAACGTGCTGCTGTTATTTTTCCGGAAGGCACCAGGAGTATAAATGGCGAACCAAAACCGTTTCAAACAAAAGGACTGGAGGTTTTATTTAAAAAAATTCCCTCCGCTTTAATCGTTCCCATCTCCATAAATAATTCATGGAAAACGGTACGCTATGGTAAATTTCCTATGGGTCTTGGTTCGCATTTAATTTTTACCGTTCATAAACCCATAAAATTAGCTACCTTTACAGATCAAGAAAACCTTATAAATACAATAGAAACTACCATAAAAAATAATATTCATCCCTAAAATTAATATATGTCGTTGAAAAATGTTCGTTTGGAAGTTATGCAGTTTTTGGAAAAAGACGTGGATTCACTAATAGAAAAATATCTAATTCCGGTTGAAAAAATATGGCAACCAACCGATTTTTTACCAAATTCTGAAGGAAATACATTTTTTGAAGAAGTTAAAGAAATAAGAGAACTATCAAAAGAATTACCCTATGATTTTTGGGTAGTTTTAGTAGGTGATATGATTACTGAGGAAGCTTTACCAACGTACGAATCGTGGTTAATGGATGTTGAAGGTGTGGACCAAGTAAGTGGAGATAATGGTTGGGCTAAATGGGTAAGACAATGGACCGCTGAAGAAAACAGACACGGCGATGTACTAAATAAATATCTCTACTTATCTGGGCGGGTTAATATGCGTGAAATTGAAAAAACCACCCAATATTTAATTGCTGATGGTTTTGATATTGGCACCGATAGAGATCCTTATAAAAACTTTGTGTACACCAGTTTTCAAGAGTTAGCAACCTATGTTTCACACAACCGAGTTGCCAAAATCGCAACTCAAAACGGTAACAAGCAACTAGGAAAAATGTGTAAAATTATTTCTGGGGATGAAATGAGGCATCATCATGCTTATTCTGAGTTTGTTGAACGTATTTTTAAAGTGGATCCCAGTCAAATGATGATGGCATTTCACTATATGATGAAACAAAAAATCACTATGCCTGCGCATTTTTTAAGAGAATCGGGCAACAAAATAAGCACGGCTTTTGAAGAATTTTCAAATACTGCGCAACGTATTGGGGTTTATACCTCAAGCGATTATATTGACATCCTTGAGAAACTCATTGCACGTTGGGAAATTGACAAAGTTACCAATCTTTCTGATGAAGCTGAAAAGGCCAGAGATTACTTAATGAAACTCCCAGGCAGAATGTTGCGACTAGCTGATAGAATGAAAATACCCGAAAATTCATTTCAATTTAAATGGGTTGAACCAGCAACATTAAAACTATAATTTTTTAGAATATATTTATTAATTCCTTTTGTTTCAAGAGGAATTTTTATTTTTATACTCATATGGATCCACAAGAAATAATAAATAAAACAACCATTTTTGTAAAGGAGCAATTAGCCGATGCTGAAGGTGGCCATGACTGGTTTCATATAGAGCGCGTTTATACGAATGCACTCCTTATTTCTAAAGGGGAGAAGGTAGATGTTTTGGTGGTTTCATTAGCGGCATTACTGCACGATATAGCTGATAGCAAATTTCATGATGGCGATGAAGCCATTGGCCCTAAAACAGCTCGCGAATTTTTATTTAGCTTGAATGTAGATTCTTCGGTTATTGAGCATGTAATCAATATTATTAAAAACATCTCATTTAAAGGTGGAAATATTACTCAAGAATTTAACTCTCTAGAATTAGATGTGGTTCAGGACGCTGACAGATTAGATGCCATTGGTGCCATTGGGATTGCACGCTGTTTTAATTATGGAGGATTTAAAAACAGGACACTTTACAATCCAGAGATTAAGCCAAACCTTAAAATGGCAAAAGAAGAATATAAAAACTCTAATGCTCCTACGGTCAATCATTTCTATGAAAAGCTGTTGCTGTTAAAAGACAGGATGAATACCGTAACGGCAAAAAAAATTGCTTTAGAAAGGCACCGGTTCATGGAAACCTTTCTAAAACAGTTTTATAAAGAATGGAATGGCCTTAATTAAACATGTAAAGGCTGTTCAATTATCTTTTTAATCTCTTTCCTATAGTTTGAGGCACTTTTGCCCGTTATTTCATTGAATTGTTTGTTAAAATGGGAAAAGTTGTTAAATCCACATTCAAAACAGATATCTGCAATACTCAATTGGCTTTCATTTAATAATTTGGTAGCATGAACAACACGATATTCATTAACCAATTCGGTAAATGTCTTTCCGGTCGTTTTTTTAAAAAACCTACAAAATGCAGGAACGGTCATGCTAACCACATCAGCAATTTCATCTAGACTTATATGGTGTTGAAAATTGGTGTTTATAAACTTAAATATACTATCAATTTTAGAGCTGTCTTGCGGTTTCGTCTCAAAAGCAAATCCGTCGGCATTTAATATTGTGTAATCTTCAGTTACCGCTAAATCATTCAAAACTTCAAGAAGTTTTAAAATTCTTTCAAATCCCTCTAGTTCAGGTAACCTTTCGACCTTAGGGCCAACAACCTTTTTGGTCTCGGGTCTAAAAAGCAACCCTTTTTTTGCTCGTTCAAACAGCGACGATATCCCACCCATTTCAGGTGCATTAAAGAAGCCTTCTCCCAAAAAACCCTGTTTAAATTGAACGACTGTTTCTGTTCCATTGGTGGTCAACCTATCTGTAAACCCATTGTGGGGAAGGTTTGATCCCAATAAAATAAGCTGGCTATTGTTAAAATAGGATAAATGGTTTCCAATGTGTCTTTTTCCTTTACCTTTATTTACATATACCAACTCCAATTCTGGATGGAAATGCCAAAAGGCAAAATTGTTTTCCCTTTTTTCGGTATGTTGCTTTACTACCAAAGAACTACCAAAGCCAGGGCTAACTTTTTCAAATGTAGGTTTCTTATTAGGCATAATTGATTTTTAAACAAATTTACAATATAAATTCCTGAAACAATGTAGTTTTTTAACTCATACCTATGCTATATTATCTTAACATTAACTTAACATTGCTAGTGTTGGTAATATAGAACACATATTGACCAAATTTGATGTTTTTTTGACTCGTTATCCAACATACATTTGCATTGTAAAACATTAAAAAATCCAAATCATGAAAAATAGAAAAACAACACTTAGAAAAATGATATTATCAGCAGTAATGCTTACTGCTATGGTTAGTAATGCTACTAATGAATTACATACTATCCCTAAAAACGACTTAAAAGAAACAACATTTACTTTAAGTTATGTTAAACAAGGAAACAAATTGATTATTAAAGATTTAAATGGTGTCGTTCTTTATAAAGAACAAATTAAAGACACTGGTATGTATTCAAAAGGTTTCGATTTAACGTCTTTGCCAAATGGTTCTTATGTTTTTGAACTTGAAAAAGATTTAGAAATTAAATCCTACCCATTTACTGTAAACTCCAATATTGTAGCATTTAATGAAAACGGTACTACCGTTCACAAACCGTTTGTGACCTTTAAAGACAACTATATTTATGTGTCGAAATTAGCACTAAATAACGAGCCTTTGGATATTAAAATATATTACGAAGATGATTCAGAATTAATTTATTCAGAAAAAATCAAGGACACACAAACGATACAAAAAGTGTATAAACTTGATTTTAATGTAAAAGGGAATTATAAAATAGTTTTAAAATCGGACGGAAAAGAATATTATGAATACATCAATTTCTAAAAATTGAATGTCTCACATTTAGTTTAGTTTAGTTTGTTGAAAGGTGAGCATTATGTATTTAATCTCACCTTTTTTATTTATAAACATTATTTAAATAATCATGGAATTATTACTCGCACTCTTTGATAAAAAAACAAATAAAGGAACAGATTTCAATTCAAATTTTAAAAATTTATTTAAACCATGGTTCTGTAAAAGAACCGTATTAAACATTATTTGGGGCCTTATAAACTTGTCCTTTTTAATATTTAGTGCTAATATTATGATAGCCATAAATTTAGAATTACTCTGGCTGGCTTTTGTCATTATTTATTCATTTTTTTATTGGATCCTTTCTTCTAAACTAATGGACGTTCTAATTGGAGATGAAATCGATAATGGTATTTCTAAATAAATTTTAAACCAAAATATATGTTATTATAAGCGCAACTTTTTATTAGAACATTAAACTGAGGTAATTTTACATATAAATTGGTCAATATTGATGTTTTAATCTAAATGCAACAGCCCTAATTTAGCATAGAATTTTTTTAGTTGATAAAAGGTGTACATCAACATATAAATGATGTATTATTTAGTTTAGTTTGTTAAAAAGTGAGTACACTGTACTCACTTTTTGTTTTAAACTATTTATTGTTTGACAAAAACCGAGTCCTTTATTTCCCAGAAAAATCAGCTTTTCGTTTATCTAAAAATGCCGATGTGCCTTCAATAAAATCTTCTGTACCAAAGCAGTTTCCAAATTCGTTTATTTCAATCTCAAATCCATTAATTCCATCTTCATAATTTGCATTAACAGCTCTAATAGCCGCACTAATAGCTACGGATGAATTTCGCGAAATTTTACCTGCTAAATTCATACAAAATGGCAACAATTCTTCTTGATTTGTTACATGGTTTACCAAACCATAAGTCAAGGCTTGATTAGCATCGATCATTCCAGCGGTCATAATCATTTCCAAAGCACGTCCTCTCCCAACTAAATTTGGCAATCGTTGTGTGCCTCCATAGCCGGGAATAACCCCAAGAGATACTTCGGGCAAGCCCATTTTTGCATTATCACTGGCTATCCTAAAATGACATGCCATAGCCAATTCCAATCCTCCACCTAAAGCAAAGCCATTGATTGCAGCGATGGTAACCCCTCTAAATGCCGATAATGTCTC
>CAXBHA010000047.1:0-9953 GCA_963974955.1 uncultured Yeosuana sp.
AAAACCAATGCGGTTCCTCCTTTGTCGGAATGACAAAATTATTATGTTTTCAGACTTATGACAAATTACGGACATTCAAAAATTTAATTTTAAGTATCTTTGCCAATATTTTTAAAGAATGATTATAACAAAAACCAGGGAGGAAATTGAACTAATGCGCGAAAGTGCCTTAATTGTGTCTAAAACCTTAGGCATTGTTGCTAAAGAAATTAAACCAGGGGTTACAACGTTACAACTAGATAAAATTGCGGAAGAATATATTCGCGACCAAGGAGCTGTTCCTGGGTTTTTAGGATTATACGATTTTCCTAACACCTTATGTATGAGTCCAAATACACAGGTTGTTCACGGCATCCCTAACAAAAAACCATTGGTTGAAGGCGATATAATTTCCATAGATTGTGGTGCACTAAAAAATGGTTTTTATGGAGATCATGCGTTTACTTTTGCCGTAGGAAACATTGATCCTGAAACAGCTAAACTACTTCAAGTTACTAAAGAATCGTTATATGTTGGCATTAAAGAGTTTAAAGTTAACAATCGGGTTGGTGATGTGGGTTTTGCCATTCAAAAATACTGTGAAGATCATGGATATGGTGTGGTTAGAGAATTGGTAGGACATGGTTTAGGCAAAAAAATGCACGAGGATCCAGAAATGCCAAACTATGGCAAACGAGGGAGAGGTAAAAAATTTATTGAAGGCATGGTAGTGGCCATTGAACCGATGATAAATATGGGTACACATCGCATTAATCAACATAATGATGGATGGACAATCACTACGTTAGACAATAAACCAAGTGCACATTTTGAGCATGATGTGGCCATTATAGATGGTAAGCCAGAATTACTTTCAACCTTTGCCTATATTTATGAATCTTTGGGAATTGAAAGTAATGAGGAAGAGGCATTTAGACAGACCGCGTTAATATTATAAATATGACAATTGCAGATATAGAACAAAAGGAGATTTTTAAAGGATTTAAAGGGCGCTTTGTGCACATGGAAAGCTTTACTTTAGGTTTTTGGGACATTGAAGCTGGATCTGAAGTTCCAATGCATTCTCATATTCATGAACAGACCACTGAAGTCATTGAGGGTGAATTTGAAATGACCTGCGGTGATATAACAAAAATTTATAAACCAGGAATGTTGGTAACGATTCCATCCAACGTGCTTCATGGCGGAAAAGCCATAACGGCTTGTAAATTAACAGATGTTTTTTGTCCTGTTAGAGAAGATTATAAATAAACTGCTTTGTTGAAATCTCTTTTTAAATTTTTCTTAAATTTTTTGCCCAGACCTTTTTTGATTAGGTTGAGTTATACCATTAGCCCTTTTCTAGCCTTTTTTCTTAAAGGCACCAATTATACAGATCCTATTGATGGAAAGCGTTTTAAAACGTTTTTACCTTATGGTTATGGCAATCAACGTAACAATGCGTTATCTCCATCTACCCTTTCTTTAGAACGACACAGATTGTTGTGGTTATATCTAAAAAATAACACCGGTTTTTTTACAGCCAAGCATAAAGTGCTTCACTTTGCTCCTGAACAGGCTTTTTACAAACGTTTCCGAGACATGAAAAATCTGGACTATGTTACTACCGATTTAAATTCTCCTTTGGCAGATGTAAAGGCTGATATCTGTGATTTACCATTTAAGGATAACGAATTTGATGTGATTCTTTGTAACCACGTTTTAGAACATATTCCAAACGATACAAAAGCAATGCAAGAATTATATCGCGTATTAAAAAAGGGAGGATTTGGCGTTTTTCAAATTCCTCAAGATTTAAATAGAGATCATACATTTGAAGATAATAGCATCACAGACCGAAAAGAGCGTGCTAAAATTTTTGGGCAATATGACCATGTTCGTATTTATGGTCGCGATTATTTTGATAAACTTCGCTCTATAGGTTTTAAGGTTGAAGAAGTAGATTATACAAAAAGTCTTTCTAATGAAGACATTACAACGTACTGTTTAGCAAAAGGAGAAATTATTCCTGTAGTTTACAAAACTTAGTTTTCTGGAAATCCGTTAAGCGACAGTGTTTCTAATTCGTGCTTATCATTCTCAAAAATCAAGAAAACCTTATATTCAGGGTGGCTTTTTAAAAACTCTTTAGCACCATCAAGTCCCATAGCTTTAAAAGCGGTTGCATAACCATCGGCAGTCATACAATTTGACGCTATCACCGAAATACTCAATAAATTGGTTTTACTTGGATAGCCCGTTCTCGTGTCTATAATATGCGAATAGCGATTGCCTTCTTTATCCAGTTTAAATTTACGGTACGTTCCAGAAGTTGCCATGGCTTCATTTTTTAATGAAATAGCTTTCACGATAGACTGGGTTCCATCAAAATGAGGCATTTCTACACCCACCTTCCATTCTTTATTCTTCTCCTTATTTGTACCTTTTGTTCTAATTTCACCTCCAATTTCAACAATGTAATTTTCAATACCCTGACTTTCTAAAAAGTCTGAAATCACATCCACACCATAGCCTTTAGCAATGGCATTAAAATCAATAAAGGTGTTTGGGTTTTGTTTTATTATGGTGTTCCCCACCCTATTCACCTTATTTAATCCAACCGATAGCATTAAACTATCGATTTTAAGACTATCTAAATTAACAATATTCCCTTCTGGACCAAAGTCCCAGGCATTTACCAGATTGCCAATAGTAGGGTCAAAGAAACCATTAGTTTGTGTATAGATTTCTTTAGATGCATCAAAAACTTTTCCAAAATGACCATCAATTTGATTCGATTCGTTCCTGTTGATTTTTGAAATATCAGAATTTGTTTGGTAGGTGGACATTGATTTATTGACAACATAAAACAAACTATCAATTTTATGCTGCAAGTCAACCGCTTTTTTAGAATAATATTGAATATGATAAGATGTACCAAAAACAGGACCTGAAAGCATTGTGTATTTTGGTTCCTGTTTGCAGGAAAGAAATAATAAAACAACTAATAAAACCAATAGGCTTCTATTAAACGCAACCAAATAGTTGCTCTTTATTCTTGGTTCTTGCATCTATATTCTTAATTAAGATTGGTTTCTAACACTTGAATGCCATTATATGCAATGAGATACTCTTCATTTAAATATATGGGTAGGCTCTCGTCCTTTTTATTTCCTAAACCAACACCAGCATACAACACTTTAGCATCTTGTTCTCTGGCATGCCTTTTAAACGATTCCATCCAGACAACATCGAAATTATTTGGGTTTTCCGGTAATATCACGGCTCTTACAATAACAAAATAGTACTGTTTATTTTTATCAATACAGATAAACTGCGGATGCTTTTTAAGCTTACTGTTCACAGCGATAAACTCAAAGCCGCGTTGTTCCAATTCTTTCCCAACATGGTTCATGGCCAAATTATGTAATTCCTGCTTTGTAAGCGCTTTACTCATGAGGCAAAATTAATATTAATAATTTTCAATCACTAACTTTAAAAATTGTTTAACTTTAAAACAAATCTGTAACTGTATATAAATAACTTATACAGATGCTATAACCAACCCAAACCTAACTGTTAGCTTTATTTACTTACAACTGTAAGTATATGATTAAATTGTTTAGAGGTATTCGCCAAAATCTTCTTAATGAGGGCAAAACCACTAAGTATCTAAAATACGCCATTGGCGAAATTAAATCCACCATGGATTGGCTTTACCCAGACCATGAAGTCGTCTCAAATAATGCTGTAAGACTTAGACAAAGTTATGAAGTGCGATTAAAGGATGCTACATTTTGTAACGGCCTATCACTTGCGGCTGGAAACAATCTTTATTTGGTAGATGAATATAACAAGATGATATCCATTATTAATAAACTTAATTGAAAATGAAATAACATTAGCAAATGATAAAACCCTTCCTAAAGAATAACAAAAAAGCTTTTACCAAAAGAACAAGTTTTTAAGCTTGTCTATAAAGTGAAAAAACAAATATTAATCTATTCAAATATTATGAAATCTGAAACAAACAAATGGACAAAAACAGAGCTGCAAACCTATATTTTGCTACTCTGTGCAAATGCCGATTCGGTTGAATCCAAAAAAGAGATCAAATTAATAAAATCTAAAGTAGAAAAGAAGACTTTTAAAACAATATATAAAGAATTCATTAAAGACACTGAAGAAGAGCGTTTTCAAAAAATAGATGAGACCATCCATTTACATGAGTATAGCAATACTGAACTTGCAACGTTTCGAAAAGAAATCAATGAAGTGTTCTTTGTTGACAATGAGTTTGCGATGATGGAAAGCAACCTAAACAGGATATTAGACAATATACTATATTAAAAGCTGTAAAATGTTTTTAGTACAAATTGCCGCTAAAAACATCTACCCTATTAAATAAAAGTAAAGTTATATATCGTAACACCCGTAAAACATCACTTAAAGAAAGCAAAACCACCAACCAACTAAAATACGCCATTGGGGAAATCATCCTCGTTGTTATCATTCAAAAATATAACCTATATTTAAAAACCATCTCACATCATTCCCCTCTTGAGAGGGGTTAGGGGTGGGCAAAACCATGAGAAAAATAATACCATACAATCCAGGCCTATTGCCATTTGCCACAAAATTGCGCAATGACATGACACTGGGAGAAATTGCACTTTGGCGAGAAATAAAAGGTAAAAAACTTGGTATTAGATTTAGCAGACAAATACGTATCGACCAATATATTATAGATTTTTATTGCAAAGCCTTGCAACTAGCCATAGAAATAGATGGTTCCATTCATTTTGTGGAAGGGCACCAAGTGAAAGATGCCATTCGTCAAAATCGTTTGGAATCTCTAGGTGTGAAGTTTATCCGCTTTAATGATTCGGACGTAAAGGATAATTTAAGTTGGGTATTGGATGAAATAGAAAAACCATTAAAAACATTAAAAACCCACCCCTAACCCCTCCCAAGAGGGAAAAAACAGAACGCTATGATAAAACTCTTTAAAAACATCCGTAAAAACCTTCTCGTTGAAGGCAAAACCACCAACTACCTCAAATACGCCATTGGTGAAATTATCCTCGTAGTTATCGGTATTTTGATTGCCTTAAGCATTAACAACCAAAACGATGCGCGAAAACAACGCAGCAAAGAGTTGCATTATCTGGCAAACATCAAATCAGATTTAATTATCAATAATAAAGAGCTAGATAAATACACGCAGACCAGAACCATGTATATAGCAAATGCAAACCATATTTTGGAGAATTTTGAAGGCAAACCCATTACCAATTTGTCAGATTTTAATGCCCTATGTGTACCAATCTATGGTTGGAAACGATTTTATCAAACAGACAACACCTATCAAGAACTTACCAACTCTGGAAACCTTGCCTTAATTAGTAACGACTCTATAAAGAACACGCTCCTCAACATCGATACCCACTATAAGATTTTAAAAGCCGAAGAAGACCACTTTAGGTTTGATACCGAAAATCTTATCTATCAACCCTTATATGCTTTAATGGACTTAAATCCTTTAGTGAACAATTATGCATATCGCGTTAGCAATGGTCAATCGGGCAAAAACACACCACTTTCAAAAGTGAGATTTGATGAATTTCTTAAAAATTCAAAACTTAAAAATGGGTTTGTCATGGCAGTAATGGAATTTGATATAATGAACGGAATGATGAATGATATGAAAGAAATGTCTGAAAATCTCATCAAAATCATCGATAGTGAATTAAAAAAATAAATAAATCGGCCAATTATAACAAATCTCTTTTAATAATGTAAGAAAATACAAAGCAATTTTATTAAATTTAGGACCTCCCCCTATCTTTTAAAAAACCATAGTACAAAAAATTTATCATGATTGAACAAATTATGGCTCATTATAATCGTAGCATACTAATATTATGATACAATACAATTTTTTAAATATATTTTGAAAGACAATGAAATTATCAAAAAAACTGGAAGCTGAAGTCACCAAAATATATGACACTTGGTTGAACAGCTATTTAAACGGCGATGTTAAAACATATGGTTTTTATTTAGATGATGACTATCATTTTATCGGTTCAACTAATAATGAAGAATTTTTAAACAGAAAAAATGCCACTAAATTTTTTGAAAAAACAGCCGATCAACTCGCTGGAAAAACGGACATAAAAAACAGGGTAAGGACGATTGAGCATTTAGACGGACTTGTTTTTATTACTGAAGTCTTCGATGCCTGGTTCTTGACAGAAACTAAATGGACGTATTACGGCCGATTTAGATTCACCTCTGTATTAAGCAATAAAAAAGCAGGATGGCATTTTATTTATCAGCATTTCTCTATGCCAGATTCTAAAGCAGAAGATGGAGAAACATTAGGCACAGAACAAGTCACTAAAGAAAATCAAGAACTAAAAGATGCTATAAAACGCCGCACATTAGAACTGGAACAAAAAAACCACGAACTTGAAATTGAAGCCTCAATGGAAAGAGTTCGTGCCAGAAGTTTGACGATGCAATCCAGTGATGAACTGGTTGAAGCGTCGGATGTCATGTTTATGGAATTGGAAAAATTAGCCATTAATACACTGCGCATTGGTATTTGCACAATTAATGGAAAAACTGGAGCTGCAGAAATATGGTCACGATCAGAAAATAAAAACCAAAAAGAGACTAAAATTTTAGGCGTTGTTCCAAAAGGCACACACCCTGTTTTTGATAACATGGTTAAAGCCTGGAAAGCAAAACAACCTTTTTTCACAAACACACGAAAAGGTAAAGCTGTCGAAACCTATTACAAAACACTTGCTCCTCACCTATCCTATCCTTTACCGGAACACTTTAATAAAGAAGAAACAATCACAACCTTCTTTTTTAAAGAAGGATCAATTAACGTCGTTTCTTTAAAACCATTAGAAGAACGTGAATGTCAAATCATGTTGCGTTTTGCCAAGGTCTTTGGGCAAATATACCAACGTTTCCTCGATTTACAAAAAGCCGAAGCACAGGCCAAAGAAGCAGAGATTGAATTGGCTCTAGAACGCGTAAGAGCCAGAACCATGGCGATGCAGCATAGCGATGAACTCGCTGAAGCATCTTTTTTGTTAGATCAACAAGTAAGAGCGCTAGGGATTAAAACTTGGGGCTGTGCCTTCAATATTTACAGAGAAAAAGAATCCACAGAATGGTTTGGAAACGAAGCTGGTGTACTGCACACATATACAGTTCCAAGAGCAGGCATATTTAAGGAATATTACCAAAAAGGCCAGAATGGTGAATCATTGCTCATAAAGGAGTTTTCAGGTGACGCATGTGTGGCGCATTATGAATATATGAGCTCACTTCCAGTTATAGGTGATGTGCTGAAAAAATTGAAGGAAACAAATGATGGCTTCCCAACCTATCAAATAGATCATGTGGTCTATTTTAAATATGGCTATCTGTTATTTATTACACGGGAATCAGTACCAGATGCACATGATATTTTTATACGTTTCGCCAAAGTGTTCGAGCAAACCTATACCCGCTTCCTCGATCTTCAAAAAGCCGAAGCACAGGCCAAAGAATCAGAAATTGAACTAGCATTAGAACGAGTTAGAGCACGAACCATGGCTATGCAACAAAGTCACGAGCTTAAAGACGTTATTCAAGAAGTCTATAACCAATTTATACATCTAAAAATCAATATTGAACATACCGGTTTTATTCTCGATTACAAAGCAACCGACGATATGCACATTTGGCTAGCGGATAGTCACGAAGTCCCCTCAGAAGTTACCATTCCATATTTTGATTGTATCCCTAATAAAAGTTATGTGGAAGCAAAACGAAAAGGCGCAAACTTCTATACTAACTTATTGGATTTTAAAGAAAAAAATAAATTTTATAAAGCCCTATTCAAGTTTATTCCAGACTTGCCACAGGAAACAATTGACTATTATTTCAGTTGTCCAGGTTTAGCCATATCCACTGTATTATTGGAGAATGTTGGACTCTATATCGAGAATTTTTCGGGTATTCCATTTTCAGAGGACGATAACAAAACACTGATGCGTTTTGGAAAGGTATTTCAGCAAACCTACACACGTTTTCTCGATTTACAAAAATCTGAAGCACAAGCAAGGGAAGCGCAAATAGAATTAGGTCTGGAACGTGTTAGAGCAAGAGCCATGGCAATGCAAAAGTCTGACGAGTTATCAGAATTGGTAAGTACTGTCAGGATTGAATTGACCAAACTTGATTTTTCATTACAAATGTGCATTATCAATATTATTAATGAAAAAGACAATTCAAACATGGTTTGGGCTACTAATCCTAACGAAGGTATTCCAGACTCCTATTACATGAAGTTTGAAGATTATCCTTTTCATCATGCCATGATGAAAGCCTATAAAGAACAAAAAACAAAATACGTTTATACCATCGAAGGTGAAGAAAAATTGATTTACGATGACTATTTGTTTGGTAAAACAGAATTTAAAAAGTTTCCTAAAAAGGATCAAAAGGCATTTAGAGAGTTAAACAAATATATTTGTTCGTTTACATTTAGCAATTTTGGTGGATTACAGACTGTAGCTTCCGAAGCTCTAACAGATGAGAGTCTTGATATTCTAGCGCGTTTCGGAAAAGTTTTTGACCTTACATATACTCGTTTTCGTGACCTAGAAAAAGCTGAAGCCCAAACTAGAGAAGCACAGATTGAAATGGCTTTAGAAAAAGTACGTAGCCGAACTATGGCAATGCAACATAGTAAGGAACTGCCAGAAGCAGCCAATGTGCTGTTCACAGAAGTACAAAATTTAGGCATACCAGCGTGGAGCTGTGGTTACAATATACTTTCAGAAGATAAAAAATCGAGCACCTGTATTATGAGCAGTGAAGGTGAAATACAATCGCCATTTGTACTTCCATTAACCAAACATAAGAGTCTAAAACCTTGGCACAAGGCTATTTTGAACAATGAAGATTTCTTTGCGTATGAACAAGGCGGAAATGCTCTTGTCGAGCATTACGCTTATATGGAAAGCTTGCCTGAACTTAAAGAAACGTTCCAACAATTTAAGGATGCCGACATTCCCTTACCAACCTTTCAAGTGAACCACTTGGCAAGATTCACCAATGGATTCCTGTTGTTCATTACTTATGAACGCGTGCCTGAAGCCCACGACATCTTCCAAAGGTTTGCAAAAGTATTCGAGCAAACCTATTCACGTTTCCTCGACCTTCAAAAAGCAGAAGCACAAGCCAGAGAAGCACAGATTGAGGCAGCTTTGGAACGTGTACGCTCCAGAAGTATGGCCATGCATAAAAGCGAAGATTTGCTAGAAGTTATTAATGTGGTGTCCGAACAATTGCAACAATTAGATATAAAATTTCATAATGTTAGTTTTGGTATTAATGATGCCAATAAAGATTATAGGTTTTGGTTGGCATCTCCACAACAGCTTTATCCATTCAGACTGGAAATTCCTTATTTGGATAACGCCATGCCCAATCGCGTACATGAAGCCCAAAAAAATAGGGTCTCCTTTTTTACCGATATCCTAACCAAAGAAGAAAGCGATGCTTGGCACTACCACATGCTTGAACATTCTGGATCTGTTGATTTTCATGAAAACACCAAAAAATTTATTTTCAACAGTCCTGGATATGCAAGATCTACAGTATTAATGCAATCGATTTTTCTAACTATTGGTAACTATGCGCTTATTCCCTATTCGGAAGAAGAAAATGACATATTTAGACGTTTTGCCAAAGTCTTTGAGCAATCTTACACACGCTTCCTAGACCTTCAAAAAGCCGAAGCGCAAGCTAGAGAAGCGCAGATTGAAGCGGCTTTAGAACGCGTACGTTCTAGAAGCATGGCCATGCATAATAGTGAAGAACTCTTAGATGTAATCTCGGTGGTTTCTGAACAATTGCAACAATTGGACTTTAAATTTGTTCATGTAAGTTTTGCCAATAAC
>CAXBHA010000048.1:0-9795 GCA_963974955.1 uncultured Yeosuana sp.
CAACGGTTACTTCTTTCTTTTTAGCCATACTTTAAAAATACTTAACAGGATTGGTATCTATCTTTGATAAAACGACTGCAAAATTAGTAATTTTTTTCGTAAGAAATGCTACTAAAAGATTTTTTGTGAATTGTTCACTTTCATAATGTCCAATATCGGCCAATAACATGTTATTTTCAGCTTTAAAAAAGTCATGATATTTTAAATCGGCGGTTATAAAAACATCGGCACCAGAAGCTTTAGCGTTTTCAATGGCAAAACTTCCCGAGCCCCCCAGTACTGCAATTTTTTTGATGGGTTTCCCTAATAGGTTAGAATGCCTAATAACCTGAGTATTCATTTTATTTTTTAAATAACTAAGAAAACGTTTTTCATCCATCGGGTCTTTTAAATCACCAAGCATGCCCATGCCAATATGTTGGTTTTTGTTTTCGAGTGTTGAAATCTCATAAGCAACTTCTTCATACGAATGTGATTTAAAAAGTGTTTTTAAGACTTCTCCCTCTAAATGTTTTGCAAATGTGATCGTAATTTGTGTTTCTTCTTCTGTATGAAAGACACCTTTCTCCCCTTTTGTTGGATGGGAAGCGTCATTTCCTTTATAAGTGCCCAGTCCTTCAACATTAAAGCTACAATTTGAATAATTGCCAATGTTGCCAGCACCAATTTTAAATAACGCTTGTCTTAACTTCTCAGCTTCGTCCTTTGGAATAAATGTGGTAAGTTTTTTTATGGTCTGCACCTGAGGTATTAAAATATGCTTATTAATTAATTCCAGTTGATTGCAAATCATATCATTTACACCTTGAAATGAGCTATCTAATGCCGTATGAATTGCGTAAATAGCAATATCGTGCTTTATTGCTTTTAAAACAACGCGCTCTACATAAGTTTTACCGGTAATTTTTTTTAGGCCATTAAAAATAATAGGATGAAAACTCACAATGAGGTTGCATTTTGTTTGAATGGCTTCGTCAACAATGGTTTCAAGCGTATCTAAGGTTACTAAAATGCCTGTTAAATTTTCGTTTTTGTTACCAACCAATAATCCAACATTATCAAAATCTTCTGCATAGTCTAAGGGTGTAAATTCTTCTAAATGATTAATAACATCCTGTATAATCATGGTATATATGTTTTAGGTCAAAGATAAAAATAATTAGTCTGAACCGATACTTTTTATTTTTCAATTGGTTACATAGAAACTTTTAAAAAAAATAATGGTTACTTTGTCTTTTCAACATTAATTTATTGAATGTCCGTATTCATTCATAATACCATTTTGTCATTCAGAATGGAGTGGAACGAAATGAAGGATCTATTGAAAATCAATGAGATTCCTCCTTTGTCGGAATGACAGAATTATTATGTTTTCAGACTTATGACAAATTACGGACATTCAATTAATTTAAAACCCATTTCATTCTAGTGAAGCTTTTTAGAAAATTATTTTTTCCTTTTGTTCCTATATATTATGCAGTTACTTGGATACGGAATATATTATATGACGTTGGTATAAAAAGGTCTATTTCGTTTGATATTCCAGTGATTTGCGTGGGTAATTTAAGTGTTGGAGGCACGGGTAAAACACCCATGATTGAATATTTAATTGAATTGCTTAAAGATAATTACAAAATAGCCACTTTAAGTAGAGGCTATAAACGAAAATCAAGTGGATTTCAATTGGCAAATACCAATGCGTCGGCCGATTTGTTAGGAGACGAGCCGTTTCAATTCTATTCAAAATATAAGAAACACATTCAGGTCGCGGTCGATTCGGATAGAGTTCATGGAATTGAAACATTAAACTCACTTCAATATCCTCCTGAAATTATTTTATTGGATGATGCGTTTCAGCATAGAAAGGTAAAAGCGGGCCTTAATATTTTGTTGACTACTTATTCTAATGTTTTTACTAATGATTTTTTGCTTCCTGCTGGTAATTTAAGAGAATCCAGTTCTGGGGCCAAAAGAGCTCAAATTATTATTGTAACAAAGTGTCCGATTGATTTATCTGAAAATGAAAAAATTAAAATCATAAAAGATATTAATCCTAAACTATATCAATCTGTTTTTTTTAGTTCCATTAAATATTCTGATTCCTTAAAGTCAAATGAAACCACGAAGAATATCAATGACTTAAGTGAATTCACTTTGGTAACAGGCATTGCGAATGCAACGCCTTTGGTATATTATTTAAAGGGAAAGAACCTTAATTTCGAGCATTTAAATTATAAAGATCATCACGAATTTACGGAACAGGATATTGCTAAATTCAACACAAAGAACTTAATTGTTACCACCGAAAAGGATTTTATGAGATTGCAAGCACACCAATCTTTGAAAGGAAAATTGTTCTATTTGCCTATCCAAATGGGTATTGATGATTCCTTTAAGTTTGATAAATTAGTTAAAGATTATATTGCACTTAAGCGTTAGCAGATTTTTTTGAAGACAGTGCATTAAACAATTTTTTCTCAAATTCATCTTGTTTAAAGGGTTTTGGGATAATGTCCGTAAATCCGGCTTCATCAAACTCGTGCATTTTATCTTCAATGGTTACCGCAGTTAATGCAAAAATGGTTAATTCTTTATTAAAAATCCTTATGATTTTTGTTGCTTCAATGCCACTAATTCCTGGCATATGAATATCCATTAAAACGATATCGTATTTGTTTGCTTTAACCATATTAACGGCATCTTCACCATTGTCAACCAGATCGCATTTAAGCTCCATTTTAGTCAAGATTTTTTTGGTAATCATCTGGTTGATTTTGTTGTCTTCAACTACCAAAACTTTAACATTCGATAAATCGAGCTCCTTGGTTTTATTAAATTTGATGGCTTTTTGGTCTTTTATTTCTTGTCCAGTAAATTTTAATGGAATTTCAAAATAAAAGGTTGAACCTTTACCTAACTCACTTTTTAAATAAATTTTGCCTTTTAAAATTTCAATTAACCCTTTAACAATAGATAGGCCCAAACCGGTACCACCATATTTTCGGTTTATTTGGATAGAACCTTGAGAGAAACTTTCAAACATATTTTCTTGTTTCTCCTTACTTATTCCAATACCATTATCTTCAACTTCAAAGCGTAAATTGTAAATATCATTTTCTTCACGCAGTTTATAAACCCTAATCCAAATATCACCATCTTTAGTAAATTTGATGGAATTTCCTATTAGGTTTATAAGAATTTGTGAAATCTTTAATTGATCGGCAATAAAGTTTTCAGGGAGGGTTTTATCGTATTCTAAATGAAGTTTTGTGTTATTATCTTGGGCCGAATTGTTTAAGGCTAATATTATATTGTTTATTTTCTTCTTTAAATTGAATATTTCGGGTTCAATATCAACTTTATTGGCTTCAATTTTATTTATTTGGAGGATATCATTAATAAAGGTCAATAAATAATCTCCAGAAAATTTGAGCGATTTTAAATGCTGAATTTGCTCAGGTTTTGGGTTTTCCTCTAACAGCATATTGCTTAACCCTGTTACGGCATACAATGGTGTCCTTAATTCATGCGTTACTGTGGATAAAAAATTTGCTTTTGTTTTTGAAGCTAGTTCTGCCTTTTCTTTGGCAATAATAAGTTCTCCATTTTTTTTATGGAGCATATTATTGGATTTTAAACGCATATTATTGTTTTTGTATAGCGAAAGCGTTAGTAATGATAATATTGTAATGAGGGCAACGCTTAATATAGAGATTAAGGTCCCTAATTCATTTTTACCTTTAACTTCCTTTAATTCTTCTTTATCTTTTTTGTTTTTTTCAATTTGATCGTTTAATAAAAATTGAATCTTCTTTTCTTCCGATAAATTTGCTCGTTTTATAGTATTAAGTGAATCGGATAGTTTAAGGTGAGCTTTTAAATAATCATTTGAAAGTTTGTAATCGCCTATTTTTTCGTTGATATCGCTCAAAACAAAATAGCCTTCGTTAAGAATGTCGACCAAATGGTTTTTCTTCGCTATGGACAATCCTTCATTTGCATAGTCCAGTGCTTTCTTATTATCACCTAAAAAGGTATATATTTTCCCATGGTTGATTAATCCACTACTTTCAATTTTAATTAATCCGAATCTTTTGGCAAGTGCTATGGATTGCTCAATAAGTATCCGTGCTTTATCGTAATTTTTTATCTGTACATACGTTTTCCCTTCACTTAAAAGAACTTCCCCTAAGTTTTTGTTGAGCCCTTCCTGTTCAAATAAAGTTTGTGCCGATCTATAATAGTCTAATGCTTCTTTATAATTTTCTTTGCTTGAATAAATATCACCAAAGATTTTATAAGAGTTGCCCAGATTTTCATTGTCTTTTGTAAGGCGTTGTACTTCAATAGCTTTATTGATTGATGTGATAGCATCGTCTAAGTCTTCAATAATGAGTTGAAGTTTTGCTTTTTTTGAATAAATAAGACCAATACTTTTTTTGTCATCAATTTTTGTGGCAATTTCTAAAGCATCATCTAACTTATTTTGGGATTCATAATAATTGAAGTTCTCAAGATCATTTTCCGATTGTGCAATGCGATAGTTTATGTTGTTTTTAAGTAATTCAGGATCTTTTTCAACTGAATTTTGTGACGACATGATAAATGTCACCAACATAAAAAAGGCTAATATGTGTTTACAGATTGGGGTCATATATTCCACTATTATCGACAAATATAATTATTTTTTCGATAAAGCGCTACTTTTTTCCGATAAATTACATATCAAATCAATAATTCGGCTAGAATATCCTGTCTCATTATCATACCAACCAATAATTTTTACCATAGTACCAATTACAGAAGTCATTTGAGAATCAAATATACAAGAGTGAGAATTGCCAACAACGTCGATAGAAACGATAGGGTCGTCGGTATATTCTATAATACCTTTATATTTAGTTTCTGAAGCCTTTTTAAAAGCATTGTTTATTTCTTCAATAGTAACCGTTCGTTTTACGTTACATGTTATATCGGTTAAAGAGCCATTAGCGACAGGAACCCTAATGCCACAGCCACCAATAACGTTTGATAATTCAGGAAAAATTTTGGTCAGTGCTTTTGCTGCACCAGTTGTTGTGGGAACAATGGATTGTGCAGCAGCTCTTGCCCTGCGCAGATCTGGATGTGGCTGGTCGTGTAAACTTTGATCTGTTGTATATGAATGGATGGTGGTTATATAAGCTTGATTGATACCGCAAAGTTTATTGATAACATCAATCATAGGTGCTGCATTGTTTGTGGTACAGGATGCATTTGAAATAATAGATTCACAACCATCTACCATGTTACCATTAACACCAATAACAATTGTTTTTATAGTATCATCATTAGGAGGAACACTTAAAATAACTTTTTTGGCGCCATTGGTTATATGATATTCTAAAGCGGAAAAGGTTTTGAATTTTCCAGTCGATTCAATAACAAAGTCAATATTATAAGGTTTCCAATTGATGTCTTTGGGCTGCTTTTGGTTAAGTAACGGAATAGAACGATTGTTAACTATAATTGCATTGTTTTCAAAAGAAACAGATTCCTTAGAAATACCATGAATGCTATCGTATTTTAGAAGATGACTTAAGGTTTTTGCATTAGCCAAATCATTGATGGCAACCACTCGAATAGTGTCATGGTCTTGGAGTAATCTAAAAACTCGTCGTCCTATTCTACCAAAGCCATTGATAGCTACATTAATCATTACTAATTGATGTGTTTTTGAGCCTTGTAGGAAGAACGTACCAGTGCGCTACTTTCCACATGACGGAACCCAAGATTTAACCCTATCTCTTCGTACTCTTTAAATTGATCAGGATTAATAAAATGTTTTACAGGTAAGTGCTTTTTGCTTGGTTGTAAATATTGTCCAATGGTAACGACGTCCACATGGCTATTTTTTAAATCATGAAGCGTTTCAATGACTTCATCTCGAGTTTCCCCAAGGCCTAACATGATTCCAGATTTTGTTCTTCTTTGACCTTGATCTTTTAAGTATTTTAAAACGCCCAAACTTCGGTCGTATTTTGCTTGAATTCTAACCTCACGTGTTAATCGTCTTACGGTTTCAATATTATGCGAGACGACTTCAGGAGCAACATCAATGATTCTATTAATATGTTGTTCCACGCCTTGAAAATCTGGAATTAGTGTTTCAAGAGTCGTTTCTGGGTTCATTCTACGAACAGCTTTAATCGTTTCTGCCCACATGATGCTTCCCATATCTTTTAGGTCGTCTCTATCAACACTGGTTAAAACCGCATGTTTAATATTCATGATTTTAATAGAACGTGCTACTTTTTCAGGTTCATCCCAGTCTATAGTTTCTGGACGACCTGTTTTTACCCCGCAAAAACCGCATGAACGGGTGCATATATTTCCTAAAATCATAAAGGTTGCAGTGCCTTCTCCCCAACATTCTCCCATGTTAGGGCAACTTCCAGAAGTGCAAATGGTATTGAGCTTATACTTATCAACGAGCCCTCTTAATTCTGTGTATTTTTTGCCAGTTGGCAACTTTACGCGTAACCATTTAGGTTTTGGTTGACGTTCTGGTAAGATATTAGATAATGTTTCTGTTTCCATAACTATAAAGAAAGCCACAAAGATACAAAGTATTCTCTAAAACAAGTTTTATAATGTGGTTAGATACCAGAGACTAAATCCTATTAAAAAAATGATTCCTAACCAGCTTAACAGATGTAGGTATTTTGATGGTCTCCATGCGTCTGGCGTATGTTTACTCGAGATTAATTTGTAGTTGATTATGGCATAAAAAGGGGCCGTAATGAACGATAATATGGTTGCAATTTTGACGAGTAGCCCCATTTCGGAATCTAAAAAGAAAAATATACCAATAGTGCCTAAAGTAAGTAAGATAATCCAAAACAAATAACCATATTTAAATGTCTTTTTAAATAAAATTTCCGTTGCTCTATACAGGGCTCTAGGCGACGCATCCAAGGTTGTAATCGTGGTGCTAAACATAGTGGTAAAGGCAGCTATTGCAATAAGGTAGTGTGCCCAACTCCCTAGGCTATGCGTATACATGTTTATTAATTGACCAGAAAACAGGCCAGCTGAATCACTAAATGATACCCCACTATTAAACATAACAAATGCTCCTAACAGAAGAAATCCGACACCAATTATAATGGTGCTTACATAGCCAATATTAAAATCAAATAAAGCAGTTTTTGGGGTATAGTTTTTGGTGTCTTTATTTTTTTCAATGGTCCACAGTGATTGCCAAACAGAGACATCTAAAGGTGCGGGCATCCAACCCATAAAGGCAATTAAAAAGGCTACTTCCGTGCCATTTTTTGGAAGAATTTGTGTAAATATAATTGGCTCCGAATTATTGGAAAATGCCATACATACAGATGCAATAGTACTTACTGTAAGTGTTAATACTATAATTTTCATTAAATTGTCTAATAACTTATATTTTCCTGCTAGTAACAAGGTTAAACAAATTATAAGGATAATAACGGTCCAAATTTCTATAGATATAAAATTACCAAATAGGGTTGTGGCTAAACCTGCGGTTACAATGGTTACCGCTGTTTGAATGGTAAACATAGTCGCTAAACTTAGAATGTAATAGGTCATTAAGACTCCTTTTCCTAATTTTTTGTAACCATCAAGCAAACTTTCACCAGTAGCGGTGGCATATCTTGGGCCATATTGGAAGAATGGATATTTAAATAAATTTACCAATAATAATGCCCAAAGCAAACCAAGTCCAAAATCGGCTCCCGCTCTTGTGGACTGTACTAAATGAGACACCCCTATGGCTGCACCAGCAAATAATAAACCTGGTCCTAGGTTTTTAATTTTGTCCATCATTTTGAATTATGAATAATTTCTGCCAGAAGTTTTTTTGCCCTTAATAGCTTAACTTTGACATTACTCATAGGTTCATTAAGTTTTTTAGAGATCTCCTTATAACTTAATTCTTGAAAATATCTTAAGTTGATTACCTCTTGATAGTGCGGATTTAATTTTTTTATGTCTCGTAGCAATTTAGCTAAATTCTGTTCGGTAATCAAGGTGTCTTCTACAGAAGGAGATTCATCAAGAATTTGATACACTTTTTCATCATCGGAAAAGTTTCTTTGAGAAATAAAATTCTTGTCTTTTCTTAATAAGTCAATATGAATATTTTTTGAAATGGTAATAAGCCAAGTTTTGAATTTAAAATTGTCGTCAAAAGTTTCAATTTTGTCAAATGCTTTTGAAAATGTTTGTATGGTTATATCTTCGGCATCATTTTCATTTTCAATACGTTTTAATTGAAAGCCATACACATCATCCCAAAACATATCTAGCAAGAAATTAAATGCTTTTTGGTCGTTTTGTTTGGCACGTTTAATGGCTTCTTTTATTTCCAATGATTTGGTTTTGATACAAGATTCTTTATAAAGATAGTTAATTGCGCAATAATCAAGAACAGTTCTAAGAATGGAAGTAAAAGTAGAATGTCTTTTTCCCCCAATTTTTTGGCACTATACCCAACTACCATAAATTGAGTAAAAAAACGAAAAATCATAAGGGCAATTACTAGTTTCCATTGAAATGATTCCAATAGAAGCACAAAGGCTAATATCCAAAAGAACAATTGAGAACAAAACAAAATAGCTAATAAAAGTTTATGTTTTAGCTTATAATGTTTAGCCGTTGAAATATGCCGGCGTTTTTGAAGAATCCAATTTTTAAACGTTGTTTCTGGAATAGATTGTGTAAAACTTTCTGGAGAAAAACAAATGGTTGTATTAGCAGAATTAGCAACTTGATTAATAAACAAATCATCATCGCCTGAACGGATATCCAGATGGTTTATAAAACCATTGGCCTTATAAAACTCACTTTTTGTATAGGCTAGATTTCTTCCAACTCCCATATACGGGATTCCAGCTTTGGCAAAGGAAAGATAAGTAATGGCAGTTTGAAGGGTTTCAAAACGAATGAGTTTATTTAATAAGGATTTTTCAATTTTTGTATAAGCACCATAACCCAATACAATGGTTTTTGACTCATTAAAGTGGGAACACATTTGTGAAATCCAATGTTTTGAAACTGGCTTGCAATCGGCGTCAGTAAATAACAGGTAATCATGTTTGGCCACTTTTATACCAAGTGTTAAAGCATATTTTTTGTTTCCCCAAAATGCTTCTACATTTTTAACATTTACAAATTTAATGTTGCTATGTTTGCTCGCAAACTGCTCCATAACCTTTTGGGTTTTATCTCTAGAAGCGTCATTAATAAGTACGATTTCAAAATTAGGATGGTTTTGAGTAACGATTGAAGGTAAAAAGATTTTTAAGTTTTCAGCTTCATTTTTCGCACAGATTATTACGGAAACACCAATTTTATTGGATGTTGTATTGGAGGATTTAAGAAATGCAAATTTCCCGAAGAAAAAAAGGTTAAAAATTACTTGAATACCAACTACAAAAATAAATATGTAGAATACTAAATCAAGAAATGACATAAATTACTTAGAATGCTCAGGTTCCTTACACTCACTAAATTGATCTGGAGTCTTTCCGCAAAAACCACAAGCTTCTCCGTCTTTATTTAGCATTGGGTTTTGACTTGCACATGTTCCTGAGAATTTCCCATTTTTTTTAGCCCAAAGTTTTATGGCGATTCCAGCTATACCTAAACCTAATAGGGCAATAGTTATTAATAAAAGTTTCATGAGGTTAAAATTTAAGTACCTACAAAGATAAAGTTTTTTATCTAAAATATTCGTAAAAATGAATTATTGATGCGATCCAGGCGTCTATCTTTTTG
>CAXBHA010000049.1:0-9722 GCA_963974955.1 uncultured Yeosuana sp.
ACAGATCGCTTGAAAATTGGAACCAATCTTCAGTTAACATATGCCACACAGGATAAATTATCCTCAAAAGGCGATGCTCCAGGTATCATTAGGCATGCCTTATTAAGACCACCTGTTATTGGGGTTTATAAAGATGTTAATGACCCGACCTATTCTCAAAGAGATCCTTTTACAGATTTGCCTTTTTATCTACATAATGATAGAGATAATGGAGGCTGGGAAAGTGATAAATATGAATGGACATCAAACCCAGTAGCATTGGCTTATTTTACAGATGATGTAAGAAAGGATTTTAGAACATTTGGAAATGTTTATGCTGAATATTCCTTTTTAAAAGATAAGGAACTAACCTTTAGGACCAACGTTGGTATTGATTTATCATTTATTCACAATAAAACATTTGGTGAGAATTTTGGGGACGATGATGGCGGTGGAAATGCAACTGATCAAGGATCGGGAAGACAAAACCGTCCAAATAATTTGAATGAAGAACGAGGTGAAGCACGTACCATTACATTTAACAACACCCTTAATTATGTAAAAACCTTAAATGATAAACATGATATTAGTGCTTTGATAGGTACGGAATATATTGATAATTTCAGTTCGTCAATTGGAGCAAGCAGGGCACGTTTTGATAATACGGATAGCACCTTTAGATATATTGATTATGGTGGCACGGAAGCCGATTTATGGAATGGCGGAAGTGCTTCAGAATGGGCATTGTTCTCTTTGTTTGGTTCTGCCTCTTATGTATATGACAATAAATACATGGTTACAACCAATATAAGAGCGGATGCTTCATCCAGATTTTCAGAAAAAAACCGATGGGGTTATTTTCCTTCTATTTCTGCTGGATGGAAAATGTCTGATGAAGACTTTTTAAAAGGCGTTTCTTGGTTATCAAACTTGAAATTGAGAGCGGGTTGGGGTAAATTAGGAAATCAAGAGATTGACAACTATGCCTTTTTAACTTTAATCAGTCAAACAGATGGTAAGGTTGTGGTTAACCGTTATGGAAATGAAGATCTAAAATGGGAAAGTTCAGAATCTACAAACATTGGTATTGATATGGGTTTCTTAAATAATAAATTGACAGCTTCTGTCGAGTATTATGTAAAAAACACATCAGATATTTTATTGCCAATTGGATTGCCAAGTATTGTAGGTGATGTGTCCCCTACTATTGTAAATGCTGGTGAAGTAAGTAACAAAGGGTTCGAGTTTTCATTAAACTATAGAGAATCAAGTAAAGAATTTAAATACAGTGTAAATGCAAACTTAGGAACTGTAATAAATAATGTTGAAAAATTACATCCTAACGTACCAAATCTTGTGGGGGAAGTTACAAGAACACAAGTTGGGCAACCGTTAAATGCCTATTACGGCTATAAAATGATTGGTATCTATCAAAACCAGGCCGAAATAGACAGTTATTTAAGTGGAACATTGAATCCTAGCGTTAAACCTGGTGATATTAAATTTCAGGATATAAATAATGATGGAATAATCAATTCTGATGACAGAAAATTTCTTGGAAGCCCAATACCAGATTTAACATATGGAATATCATTTTCATCATCTTATAAAAACTTTGACTTTTCATTCCTTTTTCAAGGTGTAGAAGGCGTTGATAGGTATAATGACTCTAAGAAAATATTAGATTATGATACGCGTCCATTTAATTATACAACCAATATTTTAGGGGCTTGGGATGGCGAAGGTAGTAGTAATACCATACCAAGAGTTGCATTTGAAGATAACGGTAGCAGTAAAGTGTCAAGCATTTTTGTTGAGGACGCATCTTATTTACGTCTTAAAAATATAGAGTTTGGCTATACAATAAATGGTATAAAGGGAGTTCAAGATATCCGTCTTTACGTATCTGGTCAAAATTTATTTACGACAACTAACTATACAGGTATGGATCCTGAGTCTACAGATTTAATAGACAGAGGAACGTATCCATCCTCGTCATCTGTTTTGTTTGGTTTAAATGTTAAATTTTAAAAAGCATTAATTATGAAAAATATATATAATAGTTTAATCGCAATAGGTATCATGATTACTTTTGTGAGTTGTAATGATGAGCTAACAAAAGAACCAATAGGCCTTCTTACTTTAGATCAAATAGATGCTACTCCTACAATAACAACTCTGGAGTCTTCTGTAAGTTCGTCCTATCAACTTCTGGCAAGCACCTTGAATCTTATAGGTGAGTGGAATTGGGACGGAGGAGCCGTACTAAGAAATGATTTTATTTTACAAGACATCGCTGCTAATGACATGAACAAGAAATGGAATCCAGATGGTGATCAAGCTTGGATGGATGAATTAAGTAACTTTAGTTTTACGGCCGATAACGGTGCTTTTAATGGAATATGGCTTTATGATTATGAAGGCATTAACAGAATAAACCTTGCCATAAGTTATTTAACAAATCCCGATATAACCCAAGCAGTTGGTATTGCTGATGCTCGTAAGAGTCAATTATTGGGAGAAGCCTATTTTTTAAGAGCTTTCTATTATTTTGATTTAGTGAACAATTTTGGTGATGTGCCACTTTTAACGGTGCCATTAAAATCATTTATTGAAGCTTTTGATGTTGCAATACGGGTGCCTGCTACTGAAATTTGGGGACAGATAAATTCAGATTTATCAGAGGCAAAATCATTATTGCCAGATTCAAAATACCCATCTCCATCTGAACCTTGGAGAGCTTCAAAAGGGGCCGTTATTGCATTGCAAGCCAAAGCTGCTTTATATAATGAAGATTGGGCAGGAGTCATTAGCCTTGTATCTGAATTGGATGCCCTTGGTTTTTATAGTTTGAATGCTAATTATTTTGACAGTTTTGATGTAACTAAAGAGTTTTCTGAAAACGAAGTGATTTTTGCTTACGACCATATATCAAACCAGAATCCAAGAAATGGGAATGGTTTGTGTGCCTTAATTGGCTGGGGCTTTATAGCGCCGAGTGCAGACTTTATAAATGCTTTTGAGGCCAATGACCCAAGATTGTTATATACCGTAGATGTAGCCAATCAGAATGTTTCAAAATTACTGGGCAATACGGTTGGTGACAACAAAGGAAATGATGATGCCCCAAGTAACAAGATTTATATACGTTTTGCTGATGTATTACTTTGGAAAGCAGAAGCTCTTAATGAAACAGGAGATTATGATGGTGCTATTGCTATAATTAATCAAGTAAGAGAACGGGCCAGAACTACAATAACAGCAGACGGTTCTATTGTTCCTCTAGGAACTTTAGCAGACAGACCAAGTTCAACCGATAAAACCCAAATAAAAGGTTGGTTAATGTCTGAAAGACGCGTTGAATTAGGGTTTGAATCTCAAAGATTTAATGACCTAAAAAGATGGGGAACCGCAAAAGCTGTGTTAACAGGTCTTGGAAGAAATTTTCAAGACAAAAATTACTTATATCCAATTCCTCAAGGGGAAGTTGATAAGTCGGGAGGAACAATCACGCAAAACGCTGGTTATTAACCAACCTTTCACAATAGTAGATTTTTTGAATTTAGTTTAGTTTTTTTAAAGAGAAGTAGTTATTTTATTGATTGCTACTTCTTTTTTATGGTAACTGAATAAAGATATTTTCCTTTTTACCCTTCAATAATAAATTAAATATGACAGATATTGCAATTCGACATAAACAAAACCCTTTATTATCTCCCAAAGATCTAAAACCTAGTAATCAGTATATGATTATTGAGTGTTTGCTTAATCCGGGAGTATTTGAGTTTAATGGAAAAATAGGACTTCTAGTTAGGGTTGCAGAACGGACTGTTCAAAAAGAAGGTGTGCTTTCTGTCCCTATTTATAATAACGTTGGTAAAGTTGAAATATTGGATTTTAAACTTGATGATCCAAAATTAGACGCCTCTGACGCCAGAGTAATCAACTATAATGGAAAAGATTATTTAACAACAATATCCCATCTTAGATTACTTTTTAGTGAGGATGGTGTTATATTTAAAGAAGATAAAAAATATCCTTCACTTTTTGGAGAAGGAGACTATGAATCTTATGGAATTGAAGATTGTCGAGTATCAAAAATTGATGACACCTATTATTTAACCTATACCATGGTTTCTTCCTATGGTGTTGGTGTTGGTTTAAGAATCACAAAAGATTGGAAGCATTTTGAAAAAAAGGAAATGATTTTTAGTCCTCACAATAAAGATTGCGCCATTTTTGAGGAGAAAATCAACGATAAATATTATGCTTTGCACAGACCAAGCAGTCCTGAATTAGGAGGAAATTATATTTGGTTGGCCGAATCACCGGATGGGGTTCATTGGGGAAATCATAAGTGTATTGCAAAAACCCGTGAAGGAAAATTTGATAGTAAACGACTTGGTGCAGGAGCAGCGCCGATAAAAACAGATAAAGGTTGGCTGGAAATTTATCATGGTGCAACTAAAGAGAACAGATATTGTTTAGGTGCCCTTTTATTGGATTTAAAAGACCCTTCTAAAGTTATTGCACGTTCTAACGAACCTATTATGGAACCCATTGCTACTTATGAACAAACTGGCTTTTTTGGAAACGTAGTGTTCACAAATGGACACATTGTTGATGGAGACACCATCCAAATGTATTATGGGGCATCCGACGAACATGTATGTTTAGCCAACTTTTCAATTAACAAAATATTAAAAACACTAGGGCAATAATGATAGATTTAGCAAAAGTAGGGTTAAAGGATTTTACAAGAAGCGCGAAAATATTAATAATTACATTTTTTATCAATGGATATTTGTTGAATAAAGTAAACATTAAAAGCTTATTCTCACTAGGAATGTTGCTTAGTGGCGTCTCCATGGTTTTTATGATGTCATTAAATGAAATTAATTATCTTGGATTAATAGCGGCTGGTTTAATTATGGGTATGTCGTTTGGGTTGTATTGGGCGAACCGGGATTATTTGGTGCTTTCAACTACAAAAGATAGAACACGGAACTTTTACTATGGACTGGAAACGTTTATTTATACCATTATAGCATCAACAGTACCCGTGCTCATTGGATGGTATTTAATGAACGAAAATGGCGATTCGGGTATAGGCTCTAATGAAGCTGTCAATTCCGGTTACAGAGTCATAACAACCATCGTTTTTATAATTACCATTCTTGCATCTATAGTGTTCCATTTTGGAAAATATGAAAAACCAAAGAGCGAAAAATTTCTCTATTTTAAATTTCACAAGCTCTGGAAAAAAATGATTCAGCTATCCATATTAAAGGGATTGGCACAGGGCTTTATAGTAACGGCACCAGCTATGCTAATGATGAAATTCTTTAATTCTGAAGGTGCCTTGGGATCCGCTATTTCCATTGGAGCAGTAATTGCGGCAGTCATTATGCTGCTGTTAGGTAAATATTCAAAACCTAAACACCGCTTGATTATTTTTAGTATCGGATTGATATCCTTTTTTCTGGCTTCTTTTTTCAATGGACTGTTGTTTAATTCAACCGGCGTTATCCTATTTATGTTCTTGTTATTAATTGCCAGACCAATTTTAGATATTGCTTATTTTCCAATTCAATTAAAAGTCATTGATGTCTTATCAAAAATTGAGAACAGAAACGAGTTTTCATATATTTTAAATCATGAATTCGGATTATTTATAGGACGTTTTATCGGCGCCAGTACATTTTTAGTGATTGCTTTTTTTATAAATACAGATATTGCTTTAAGATATGCTTTGTTGATTATAGGAATACTTCAATTGCTTTCTATAATTATCGCTAAACAACTTTTAAAGCAACAAGAAACATTGGAAAATGAAACTTTGGAAAAAGGAACAGTAGATAAAGAAAGAGTATTTAGTAAAACTGTAATCCCACAAGAAAATGCATAAAATAAATTACCTCATAATTCTACTGGTTGGCCTCGTTTTTAATTCATGTAAAACCGAGCCATCTAAATTTATAATAGAACACCCAATCAATCAGCTTCAACTGAGCAGAATTGATTCCATGCCCAATTTCCCCAAACCATTTAAAATACTGGATTTTAAAAATTTGGCAAAAGGATTTGATTCATTGGTTTTTGATGATACGCAAACAGGTGATTATTGGCCATTAATATGGAAGGATGATTCCCGTAAAAATTACGACCAAGAAACCTTTGGAATCTACACGGCTATGGGACAGAACATTACAACGGTGTTTTTCATGAATCATTGGCAACCATTGGCTCTGTATTTGGTGCGACACTAGTTGGTGTTGATAAGTCAAATCAAAACGGAAAAAATTATGTTGCTATGTTAAAGAATTATTTTAATTCTAATACTAACTGGAACATTGTAATGAACAACACCAGCCCTGAAGTAGCTTTATTAGGGGGAGGTTACGGTAGGGATTGGTGGTACGATGTCTATCCAAATGTATTATTTTATGGAGTGGCAAATTTTTATCCTGAAGAAAGGGATTATTCTGAAATTATGCGCTCGGTTGCTAATAAATTTTATGAAGCGGATTCTATATTAGCAAGTAATTACGCGCATTCCTTTTTTGACTATGCCACCTTAGAACCCAAAGATAATTGGATTTGTAAGCAAGAAGATGTGGCCGCAGGCCATGCCTACGTATTGTACTCAGCCTATCAAAAATTTCACGACCCAAAATATTTAAAAGGAGCCAAATCTTCACTAGAAGCGTTGTTGGCACAAAAGGACAATAGGTTTTATGAAATATTAATGCCCTTTGGGGCCTATGTGGCAGCACGTTTAAATGCTGAAGAAGGAACTAATTATGATTACAATAGAATTCTTGAATGGACTTTTAACGGCACACCAGAATGCAGGGAAGGATGGGGCGTCCTGCTTGATAATTGGAATGGTTATGATGTGTCGGGAATCGTTGGAAGTACTGTAGATCATGGTGGATTTGGTTTTTTGATGAATACCTACGATACGATGTGGCCCTTGGTGGCCATGGTTAGATATGATCAGCGGTATGCCACTATGATTGGAAAGTGGATGTTGAATGCAAGCAATGCCTTGAAATTTTTCTATCCCTATGAAATGCCTGATGAACATCAAACCATACCAGAACAAAAGCAATATACCAAGGGCGTGATAGCTTATGAAGGGCTCATTAAAAAAGCTCATTTTGTAAAATATGAACATATAGAAGCTCCTGTTGCCATTGGAGATGGGCCGCATTGGGTAAAAGGAAATCCAGACGTATCTCAATTTAGCGTTTATGGAAGTGGACATGTGGGTATTGCGGGTTCTATTATTTCAAAGACAACTATTGAAAATATCCTTCAATTAAATTTATTGGCAACCGATTTTTATCGTAGCGAAGCTTTCCCTTCTTTTTTATATTACAATCCTAATTCAGAAGCTAAAGAAGTCACAATTTCTGTCGGTGATAATCTATTAAAAATATATGATGCTTTACAAAGAGCCTTTATTGCTGAGAATATAAAGGGTAATTTCAAATTTAGTGTAGCGAAACAGCAAGCTTCCTTATTAGTATGGGTGCCTCAAGACGCTGCTATAACTGTAAAGAATGGTAAATTATATGCTAACGATGTTATAATAGATTACAGATATTCTATCCCAAACTAATACGTTTAAAAATGACTAAACTATCAAAGGAAATTAGCATTATTCTTTTCACATATCTTTTAATTTTCATTGGAATCAATGGATGGAGTCAAAGTATCAATCTAAAAGTAATTGGAACTAAAGAACAAGGATTTAATGTAGATATTTATAATGGCACCCAATTATTGATTCATAACACGGAAGAATTTAAACTTAAAGTAGCCAATTTAGATTTAAGTGAAACCACTGAAATCAATGATTGGAAAGGTTCAAAATGGACAGGTGATGAAAAAACAATAAAGCTTTCAAAAGAGACCTATTTATCAGATTTTGATTTGAATGTATCAATTACAGTAACCTATGAGGTCGTAAATTCAAATGTGGTTAAAAAGAGCATTGATCTTTTTCAGTCGGGAATGCCATCTTTATATTATACTATTGAAGAAAATTTTAAGCCGGCAAAAACACCGTCTAAATATATCACTTTTGAGCAAGATAATTTCCCCGGAGGTTTTGCCCACGAAATCTTTCCGTCTGCTGGTTTTGTAACTTCAGATAATCAATTAGTTGGGGTTTTAATGGATGCAGGATACAAGAATCATTATACACGAACTACGCGTCGCAGGTTTAACGGGCATGGCGGCGGTTTTGTAGGAATGCGGAAATTACCCGATCCCGAATTGGTTTCCGTTGCTACACTGGCAGAAAGAGCAAAAGGACAGCATTATATCCAACAAAAATTTGGAGACATGTACAATCTGGATGCCGGTAAAGAGTCGGTATTAAAAATCAGTGACGATTTCAAAAAAGTTGGATCCGTTGAAATTGAAAAACAATCAGGATCAATAACGTTAAACTGTAAACCTTCAGGTCGTTCAGGAATTGAAATGATTATACCATTCAAAGATCAAAAAGTTTATACCATCTCATTTCTTTCCAAAGGAAATGCTCCCATAGCCCTAAAACTTTTCAGAATCAAAAATGGTAAAAAAACAATTGAATTAGAACACGGCATCAAATACATTGATCAGTTTCCTATAAAGGAAAGGGAATGGACACTTTTTAAAGGAAGTGTTTTAGTCCCTTATATAGAGAATGACAGCGTGTCTATGTTTATAGGAACACAATCTAGAAAAGAAGCTGTGCTTCATATAAAAGATTTGCAAATAGTAGAACACCAACCCCTAAAGCAGCCCTATAACAGAATGGAAATGGGTAAAAAGGACACCAAAACAAGCTGTGTATTTGTTGAGCCTTGGACCAATCATCACGATTTTGTGATGTCGTCACAATCCCGTCTTGCCGAAGGAAAAGGATTTAAAGGGTCTTTGACAGAAAAAATGTTGTATGCAAACTTCAATATGTTAACGTGGATAACGTCTATAAATGATTTTACCCCTTTAAATGTTCCCAATATGAATTATGCGCCCGATATGTACAATCGGGATTCATTTTTTTCAATAGTTTCCAGTTATAATGAAGAATTAAATTTGAAAATTTGGGAGCAATGGGCTAAAACCCAAAACACTAATGGTGCCGTAGCTACCATTATAACCCCTTATATGGGAACTATAGAAGCTAAAGACAATGAAGCCAGTATTCAGTTTTTAATCTGGGCCATGCTAAATAAAAGACGTTTTAAAGCTACCCTTCCTAAAGACAAAATTGATAAAGCCGTAGATTATGTTTTAAATGAATTTGATGCCGATAGAGATGGTATTTCTGAGTCGCATTTTACGTTAAGTCAGGTAGATATTAATAAATATGAACCTAAAACGGATAAACTGGCAGTAAATCAGGGCATGTTTGCCATTGCATTAAAAACAATTAAGGAACTAGGTTATGACATATCAGATTCATATCTTGAAAGGGCAGAAGCAGGGTATCTTAATTTTTATGATGTACAAAGAAAACATTTGTTGTTTGATAAGGATTTCCCGGATATAATCTCCTTAACCGATTTAGAGCCCGAATTTTTCTCTCTCTGGTTATTTAACAGGCCTATGCTATCAGACGACATGGTAATTAATCATTTAGAGCAGATACCCATGCTCAATAAAGTTCCAAACTCCCCCCATCCGGAATATGGCACAACTGCACCAATAATTATCAAATTAACAGACGACGAAAAAGGCTA
>CAXBHA010000050.1:0-9703 GCA_963974955.1 uncultured Yeosuana sp.
TGCCTCCAGCGAAAATTCACCACCACTATTGTAGGCAATTGTAGTGGACAAAGAATACAGTTCTCTCGTGTCGCTTATACCATAAAGACTAGGTAAATCTCTAAGGATGACTTTGTATACAATATCTTGTCTAATATAACGCCCCGGGTTAGCTTGAATTTTCTCAGAGAGTATAACTTCCGGATAACCTCCAAAGTTAATGTATTCTATAAAATGCCTATTTAGTTCATCTAAATGACTTGTGGAATAAAATTCAGTCTGTTTGTCATTCCAATTTAGCTGTATAGGCTTTATAAGACTATCCAACCCTTTTAAAGATATGTACTCATTGAAGGTAAGGGGAGGAAGCAGGAAATCGGTAAATCTACCAGCACCACTTTCATTACTTGCAAACTTTAAAGCTGCAGCTGCAGAACCAGAAACAATAAACTTATCTTTTCTATAACTATCCACTAATGACTTGAGGTGAACTTCCCAATCTCTGCAATATTGTATTTCATCAAATATTATATGCCAATCTGATTTGTCAGTCAGACCAGTGGCTTCTTTTGAATAGTTAAATAGCTGTTCAAGAGAGATATTGTTGTATATAGGGTTTTCTATGGTTATAAATATTATTTTTTTTGGGATTTGCCCCACTTTCTATTAATTCCTGAACCATATGATAGAGCATAACTGTTTTTCCAACTCTTCGTTGGACCCATTAAAACAACTGCTCTTCTCATATCTCTTTCTTTAACTAATGGTTTAAAGAGTTCAAAGTATAATCTTCGAGGCATCTCATTATAGTCAGCTTCAATTTTCCCTTCTATCTACCACGGATTTTCAAATCGAATACGTTCTAGTACCTGATCTTTTGAAATTTCTCGTATCATTTTGCTCTTATTTGACAGCAAATATCCAAAATAGAATACCTTAAAGGACCTTATATTTAATAAATATTGTTTCTAAGGAAAAAATGAATGTGTGAGGTTCTTATTTTTCAATACTCTACTACGCCTAGCTATGCGTAATGCGAATTAGGAAAGCCGAAACTTTCAATCTTGGACTTAGCCGAGGTTTTATAAATTGTATTTATTTTATTCACCCAAAATACCATATTAAAGTCTTGGGGGACTTCATTGAGTGAACAGATTTTCAATTGTGAGAGAAACCCGCATTACGTATCAGGTATTGTGTGTGCCTTGAATGGTGAATATAGATCAAAAAGTTGACCGTTCCAACGGGTGAAAAGCCTGTGCGAGTTTTGTCGGTATTCCTTAAGCGCGGGAGTCGTTACCCGAAGCATGGAGTAGGACCAGAAAAGGAGGATGGGCAGTAGCCCAGAGTCCGATTCTGATTACTACGATCACTTTGTCACGCCTAAGAAGAAATGGATATGAATCCATGCTTTCCTATTACCTCCAAACGCAACCCATAATCCGGTGAACTGGGACTGAGCGTAAAAAATGATCTTTTTGGATCATTTTAGTGAAGAGCCGCAATGCAGGGCAGGTACGAGACCCGCACAGCCTGCCCTGTTTTTCACAGGGCATGGTGGATTTAGAACCTCAAGCTGAGCTATTTGACTCAGGTCGGACTACTCGACTGGCAGTAGTATTTATTTCAAGAATGAGATTCCGTGGTTTCCGCAAATTTTGGCAACTTTTTCAAAATCAGGTGGCCCGGGAGGTAAATCAGCCAATTCCTTAAACATCATCTCTATTCCAGCAGGAAAAGCACTTGTAATCATTTTTGCCTTTTCCGTTCCGACAACTGTCCAGGTGTGTGGAATGTTTTTAGGTGCAAAAGCGGTATCGCCAGCTTTTAATACAGTTGTTTTTCCATCTACCATTATTTCGATTTGTCCTTCAATTACCCTAAAAATCTCGTCTTCTTTGGTGTGAATATGTGGTGGAATACCAACACCAGGCTCTACATCATCGACCCATTCAACAATTTGATTGTCAGTATCACTACCTACTAATATGTGGGTTTGGATGTCTCCAAGTACATTTACCACGTTACCCTCTCCGTCTCGAATAATTTTAGATTTCAGATTAGCAGTTGATGTTTCTTTATTTAATAAACCTTCGCTGATAGCAGCCTCTGGAATCAAGGCAACCCCAATTCCAAGACCAGCTGTTTTGATAAAATTCTTTTTATCCATAATAATTCTATTTTATTGATTAATGATGTGATTTTCATTGACAAACAAGGCTTTGCCATTTTCTTCATTTTCAAGTCCTTGCAGATAAGTGAGGGCCACTTCTGAAGCCGCCGGACATCTACTTCCGTCCATCTGCATTGCTTCGGCAGTTTCTTTGACAAATGGTGGATGCACAACCAAAATTCTCTTGCCTTCGACTAGTTCCAAAGCAAGTGCTTTAACAAATCCTTCCAAAGCTGCATTTACCATTGCAATATTGGTCGATTCCGGCCAAGGTTGATAAGCAAGTATTCCACCGGTCAGGATGATTACGCCATTAGGGTTCAAAGTTTGTAATCCAACACGGCACAAATTAACCTGCCCCATTAACTTGCTTTTCAGCCCAATATTGATTTGTTCATCTGACAGTTCGGAAAATGAACCAAAACTGGCATCACCAGCTGCACAAATGATAGAATCAATATGCCCTGTCTTTGTAAAAAATGTTTTGATAGATTCAGTATCTTCTATGTCAATACTGTTCTCTGTGTGGCGGGAGGCTTTTATCACTTCATACCCTTTGTTTTGTAGTACTTGGCTTATGGCACTACCAATGGTACCCGTAGCTCCTATAACGATTATATTCTTCATAACTTACCTTTTGCGAACAAAGGTAAAGGAGAAGATAGCTTTGAAAGTTGCGATAAAATCGGTAAGACCTTAGAATTTCAGATTAATCAGCTTTTTCTAATCTGCCTAGGCGATAAATTGGTGTGTTTTTTTAGATAATAACTGAAATAATCAGGAGAAGAAAAGCCAAGTTGATAGGCTATTTCTTTGATGGGCTTATCTGTGAATTTTAGTTCGTGACGGGCAGTCATTATAAGTTTTTCGTCAATGAGGCTTTTGGCGTTAGTTCCCAAAACTTCTTTCACGCATTCGTTCAGGTATTTGTCTGAAACGTACAGTAGTTGTGCATAAGCGGAAACCTCGTGATACTCTGAAAAATGTTTATCAATCCTTTTTTTGAATTTATAGACTAAGGCGGCTTTTTGGTTGTTGTCGGAAATAAACGTTTTGATATTGCATTTCCCGTCACAATAAACAAAAAAGGTATTTAGAAGCGACAATATAGCTTCTTCTCTGTGGGGTGAGTTAGTACTAAGGAGTTCATCTAGCATTTCAAGAATAGACTGTACTCTCTTTTCAATGCCGGGGGAAAGATTTATCTTGGGAATTTCATCGATAGACTTGAAAAAACGCACCTGGGTAATGTGAAGATTTTTGAAAGCAGGATACTCCAAAACACTTTTAGGCAAGTAAAGCAGGTATCCTGAGGATGCTGAAGTTCCATTTTTATGAATTTTCCAATCAAAGTCCGGGGTTAGGAAGAAAACCGAATTTGATACGTTTTTGTATTTTATTTTGTTTATTTCGATATGCTTAATGCCGTTTTGAATCCAGCACAATGTATAATAATCTTCTACGCTTCGCTTTGAAGTGACCTTTTTGAGTATTGGTGATATTTTTATTGTTTGTATTGTCATTCCCATATTACTGGACAATAGGGTATCTACTGTTTGAAGAAGACAATATAAGGACTAGTTACGCTTATTCAAATTGATAGATACCTGGTGTTAGCCACCATTTTTATTTTTTAAATTATCCATTTGATGATTGTCACAATTCCTACAATTGCTGAAATAATTGCTATCAATATTGCACTTATACAGCCAAATTTCATTGTCTTGTCCGTCCAAGTTTCCACATAGGGCTCTTGTTTGACATTAGTTCGAATTTCGTTTGTAGGCTCAACGTACTGAATGTAAGTAGAGCAATCATCATCAACCCAATTTTCGTCAAACCCTAAAGGAAAAACTGACTTTTCTGTTTCATTTTTTAATAGTCCTTCTGTGTCTCTTGCAGCTTTTAGAAGTTCTATTGCAAAGAGCTCAAGTCCTTGTTTATTTGCTTTTATAAAGCTTTCGTCAGGCCCGCCACCGTATTCGAATATGCCGAGATAGGCTTTTTCCTTTCGGTCTTCTTTTTCAAGCTTGTCAATAATATTCTGAAGGTCTTCTTTATTCACAAATTGTGTTTCTTTAAATGGTGGCTAACGTTAAGTCAGATTGGCGTCGGGCCTTTTTCGTGTCCTTCACCCGGGCCTGACTCCAATCGTTCCGGCTAAAAAGCGTTGCTGTCCCGTAGGGCAGCTATGATTTTTTAGCCATTGTTAGGCTTTGGTTTTTATTTCTTTATTCATTCTGTCTTCAAGTTTTCTAATTCGCTCCCAATTCGTTTTACCTGTCGAGTTATTTTTTAATTGAGCAAATTGTTCCCAAAAGTCAGATTCTCTTTCCTTATGTTCTTCTATCAATCTTTCTTTATCAATTTGTATTTCTTTCCAATCTTTCTGAACTGCCAAATCTACTTGCTCTTTCATACTTTCGAAAAACTGGTTTCCAAACTCTTCTATACTTAATATGAATCTACATATGGAATTTCAATCCTTCCATTTTTAGCTGTCCAAAGTTTAATTCCGTTTTCAAGTTCATATTCTGTCTCCCAAACGATTCTAATTTTGTCCTTATTTCTGAAGCATGAAAACTGAGGTCCGCCAATTAAATGACCTGAATTTAAACTTCTTTTATATGTCCAAGAAATTAATCTGTCATATTCTTCAAAATAGAAGTCGCTATGTTCTTCTTCATCAGTATCGTTCATATCCAACCATTTGTGAGCATCATCCAAGAATTGAGAAAGGTTTTCTGTTTTTTGATAAATATCATGAGGTATTGATTCTTTGATAGCATTAAACAGTTTGGTGAAATCTTCAATGAATCTGACTATCGGATAATCATTATATGGAGTTTTTTTATCGCCAAAGTATTTTAAAGCATCTTTTGAATATTCGTACAAAGTTGAATCAGCCAAATTAAGCCATAAATCCCCGTCAGTTAACCAAAACCAACTCATTCTCAAGTCAGACTCTGCTCCCGCAGGTTGAGTTTCATCTATATGTTTTAATTTAAAATTTATCATTTGCTCTAATGAAGCCTAATGTTTTGGCGCTTGGCGCAGTGGCGGATTTGGGAGCACTATACTGTCAATACACCACAAAAGTTGATGCAAGGTAGAATGTTCAATTAATCACTTCACCCGCCATTGAGCTAAACGCCTGTTATTCCGAACCTGTTCTAGCGCCTGATGGGCACTCCGTTTTGGACGATAACCGTAGGAATCCTGATGAAAGATCTTTTCCAATCTTACCTCTATCTGATTCTTAATGACCGTTTGAGCTACCCTATCGCTGATCGTTGGAATCCCCAATTGACGCATAGATCCATTTTTCTTGGGAATCTCAACTTGTAAGACTGCTGGTGGAAAATAACTACCCGAAGCCAAGCAATTCCAGACTTTATACAAGTGCCGATGTCTTTGCATATCATACACTGACATACTTAGTTCATCCACTCCTGCACTCTTCCCTTTCCGCTTTACCTGTAGGTAAGCTTCCCATACCATTTCTTTGGTAATAGGTACTGATTTTGTCTTCTCTAATTAAATCATCCTCTTGCGAGTTGTAAAACTGTTGAAAACTGTATAAGCCAATCCCTTCGCTCCGTTTCTATTACAGAAATTTCAACACTACTACGGATTGGTCCGTCCCTGAACCAAACATCGCTATTCTGCCTCTAAGTTGATCTTATTGTGCGTTTCACTTGGCATCTTGATCCAGGTTCCCGAGTTCCGTAAATAAGCCCGAATAAAGGTCATGCCTCCTAAATGATCCCGATGCATCGGGGCCGTCCAGTCAATAAACAGTTACCACTGAACTCGTAATGTTTGTCATACTTCAAACACTTTTGACAGAATGTAGCACTTTCTCAGCCTGCCCTGTTTTTCACAGGGACACTTCATCAGAGGTTCATTTGCATTCATCTCCTTTATCCTTACCTGACCACGCTCTTGACGTGGCCTTTTCCATAACGCTCAATACCTTGACTCTTTACCAAAGCACCTTATGGTGGTTTGATGCTCTCCCCTGTAGGACAACACCGGTGGGTCGGTTCCACCATCTTATAAACAGTTGCGTAACGATTTTCAGCCGTTCGTTACTCTCGGCACACGCAAGAATAGTAGCCGACTGCGTGAGATTTTCTTATCAAGTTAAACCCAAAGTTGGTGCGGGTTGCAAACCTTGGATTTACCACAGGTTCGGCTATTATTTTTGCACATTGTTAGCGGTTTGTTGGTTATTCATTCTCTTTGTTTTCAATCAATTGTTTTAACTCTTTTTTGCTTGGCAATACAGTTTGATATTTACTTGCAAAAATTTGCTCATTATTTTCAGGCAATGTAATTTCTACAAGTGTGTCTTTTTTGTCTTTACATAGGATTATTCCAATTGTTTTGTTCTCAGTATCAAGTTTTACAAATCTGTCGTAATAGTTGACATACATTTGCATTTGTCCTAAGTCTTGATGTGTTAATTTGCCTATTTTTAAATCAATAACAACAAAACATTGTAATAGTCGATTGTAAAAAACGAGGTCAACTCTAAAATGTTCCTCGTCAAATGTAAACCTTACCTGTCGTCCAACAAATGTAAATCCCTTGCCCAGTTCAAGTAGAAAGTGCTCTAATTTATCAATGATTTTTTGTTCTAATTCACTTTCGGAATACTTCTTATTTTCAGGAAGTCCAATAAATTCAAGAATATAAGGGTCTTTCAAGCTATCTTTTGCTTTGTCAATTATTTGTCCTTTTTCAGAAAGCTCTTTTATTGCATTTTTATCTCGACTTAGTGCTAAACGCTCATAAAGAGAGGTGTCAAATTGTCTACGTAATTCCCTTAAGCTCCAGTTATTATTCGTAGCTTCGATTTCATAGAATTTTCTTTCGTTAATATTGTCGATACGCATTAAAAACAAATAATGCGACCAACTTAATTGGAGGTTGTTATTTGGAATAATTACATCTTCAGATTCAGCAGACACTGTCTGTTGTTTTCCATAAACATTATAAAAGTTCTTCATTTGTTGAAGATTAGTTACAGAAAATCCTTTGCCAAATTCTGCACTCAATTGTTTTGATAAATCTTTGAGAATTTGCTTTCCATATTCTGCTCGCTCTTTTCCGTTTTGTTCTTCTTCAACAATCATTCGTCCTATTTCAAAATAGGTGTAAACCATCGTTTTATTGATAGTCTGAACTACACTCTTTCGTGCTTCCTTAAGTAAATCTACTACTTTTTTGTAGAAGTCAGATTTATTATATTGCTCTATTTTGCTCATTCAAAAATCTTTTTCTCAAAGATATTCATTTTATATGTGATGCCATTTCATTTTTCCAATAACCGCTAACGGCCCTGACTATGGCAAGTGCGGGAATTTGAAACCGCTTTCTTGTCCGCCAGACCGAATGTTGTTAAGTTGCAATATCTTCATATTAAAGCAGTCAGCCCGAATTTGCTATAGCCGATGTTGGCGCATCGTGCTTTTTTATTTTTTCTTATGTCAAATTCGTCAAAGTCGGTGAAATCGTTACTGTTTTCTTCACTTACCTGATAACCTATCAGCCTTTCAAAGTCCTTATTGTCAACAGTTTTAATGAGTGAATTTATTTGGTCAACAATTTCATTTTTGTCCTTCGATCTAAATTTCACGAGTAATTCGCTGATTAGCCAACTGTCTCCTTTGAAAAGATGAATGCAATACCCTGTCAATTCGTTGTCAAGATTGTCAGATCCGTACCAACCTAAGTCAAGATGGTAGTTTTCTTTCTGGATTAGCAGTAGGTCTTCCTGACAGTAAATGTTGAGGAATTTGTCATCTTCAGGTATGTTGTCTGTAGGATCAATGTCGTAAAATTCATTTCTTCTAACAGACCAGTCAGATGGAAGGTCAAGTGATTGAAGTTTATATGTTGTCTGGTTCGAACTCATTTTTGCATGTGCGCCAACGTTAAGTCAGATTGGCGTCGGGCCTTTTTCGTGTCCTTCACTCGGGCCTGACTCCAACAACGGTTTGCATATGGCTTGTGGCGGTTTCGAAGCGCTTTTCTGTTCAACGAAACCAAAACTGGCTACGAAGCGAAAGCCTTGCTGGTAGCCGTTTACCCGCCATAAGCTATATGCGTTATTGTGCCTAGTTTTTTATTTTTTTAATGTCAAAATAGCATTCTCTTACAGGGTTTAAATCTGTCAATCCTTTGTCACAAGGGGTTTGTTCTTTTTTCCTTTGTTCAATTCCCCTGTCGAAGTCTCTCTTAATTTCTGAAATGTTTGTAGCAGGACTTTGAGAACCAACTCCAACTTTCTCTTTATTGACTGAAATCGTTTCCAATACTTCAAAGTCAATTAGTGCGTCTCTTTGAATATATGTCAAGTCAAGCAGATCAAGGCATTTCGTATTAATCAGTCCGCTTGGAATTTGTCTTCCGAAAAGTCGATTTTGGTCAATGAAGCTTACTCCAAACCATTGTCCGCCTTCGTCTGTACTAAAGTCCAAGACAATAGCAGTGATTTCCGTACTGTCACTATTAAATTTTAATATCTGTCCGAATTTCACAGGAAAGCTTTCAATGTCTAGTCCTGTCCAATTTAGTTGCATCATTTCTGGAATTGATTCTGAGGAAGGCCTTGTCATGTTATTACAACTTGAAATTAGAAGTCCAATGGTCAGTATGAATGCTATTCTTGTCATTTTTTCAAATTAGCCACAACGGTTTGAATATGCGTAGTGCGGGATTTCAAAGCTCCTCGCTATCAAACCGCTAAACCGTTTATTAAACGCTCTAAAGCTTAAATATAGCACATCTCCCCGCATTACGTATATTTTTTGTTGGCTGCAGTTATTGATTATTTATCAAACTATCAATTCTATTCTGATTCATATCTCTTTTGAAATCCAGACTAGTTTTACAAAAAAATGTCACTTTGGGGTATTTCTCAAATTCATATCTATTATAATAATATGAACTATTCCAGTCTGCATTAATGTTAAAATCAATATCTTTTGTCATTTTGTCTATTATAACAATACCTTTGGGGGTTGATATTCTTTTGTTAAATGGGAATTCCCAATGTGTTTCATTATTATTCAAATTCCCAGGATTTTCAATTACCAATAAATATTCAACATTATCATTTTCAACGTCCACAATTAATTTTCGCTGAGAGTACGAATAAATCATAATGCATATAACAAGAAAAACGAATTCATAGATACTCAATCTTTTCGGTGGAATTTTGTTAACAATCGCTCTATCAATCAGCAAGGCAATAAATATTACAAAATCTGCCATAAGAATCAAGACTCCTCCTAAACTTGCTCCTCCATCAAGTGTCAGTCCATAAATGCCATATGGAATACCAATCAATAAAAGAATCGAAGACAGGATAAATAATGTCGGGTTGCTTATTATTTTCTTAAAAGTCATACGGATTTGTAATACGTTTAATCAATAAAATTATTTCAAATTCTAATTTATAAAAGTCTATTCTGTCTCGTTTTCTCTAATTCTGACTAACGTATGGAAAAACCTTTAAATTGGCTCAATTTCGAGTCCCAG
>CAXBHA010000051.1:0-9638 GCA_963974955.1 uncultured Yeosuana sp.
TCTTCATTTTTATTCAGAACGACACTTTTAAGACAGCCTCTTTTAGCTATTAATTGGTTCTTATTAATGTGATGTGGCCTCGCCTGCACCACTAGGTATTCTTATATTTTCTACAATTTCTTGAACATGCGTAGGTGGAGCAGGTGTTAATCTTGAAACAATTACTGATACAATCACATTTAAAATCATTGCTACTGTACCAAATCCTTCGGGTGATGTACCAAACCACCATTCACTGGCTGGTCTTGCTTCCATAACCCCAATTAATCCTGTTTTATAACGAATCATGTAAAACAACATAATTGTTATTCCAACTATCATCCCTGAAATAGCTCCTTCTTTATTCATCCGCTTATCAAAAATACCAAGTATAATAGCTGGAAAAAACGATGCAGCAGCCAAGCCAAATGCCAATGCTACAACGGCAGCTACAAACCCTGGCGGATAAATTCCAAAAACACCTGCTATAAGGATAGCTATAAAAATTGATATACGCGCAGCCATTAACTCACCTTTTTCAGAAATATTTGGTTTGATTTGCTTTTTAATTAAGTCATGAGAAATAGATGTTGAAATTACAAGTAATAAACCAGCAGCTGTAGATAAGGCCGCAGCCAATCCACCAGCTGCTACTAAGGCAATTACCCAGTTTGGTAAATTAGCGATTTCAGGATTAGCCAGCACCATGATATCTCTATCTACATAAAGTTCATTTGCCCCATCTGTAGCATTTGATACTAAGCGCTCACCGTGAGCACCTCTCTTCTTGGTATAAGCAGGTTTTCCATTTGTAGAAGCTCCTTCAATATATTGAATTTTTCCATCACCATTTTTATCACTCCAGGCTATTAACCCTGTGTTTTCCCAGTTTTTAAACCATTCTGGAATTGAAGTATATTCCTTATCACTTACAGTTTCAATAAGATTAGTTCTTGAAAATACAGCAATAGCAGGAGCTGTGGTATATAAAATGGCTATAAATAATAACGCTAACCCTGCGGACTTCCTTGCGTCTTTTACTTTTGGTACTGTAAAAAACCTTACAATTACGTGAGGTAATCCAGCAGTACCGACCATTAATGCTAAGGTAATTGCAAAAACATCCCAAGTAGATTTTGTTCCGTTAGTATATTCTTTAAAACCTAATTGCGTATGAAGTGTATCTAACTTATCTAATAAGTAAACCCCATCATGTGTTTTGCTTCCCATACCTAATTGAGGAATAGGATTTCCTGTCATTTGAAATGAAATAAATATAGCTGGAACCATAAAAGCAAAAATTAGGACACAATACTGTGCTACTTGAGTATAGGTGATTCCTTTCATTCCACCTAAAAAGGCAAATACCAGAACAACTCCCATCCCTATAATTACACCTAAATTAATATCTACTTGTAAGAACTGTGAAAATACTATACCTACTCCACGCATTTGTCCAGCTACATAAGTAAACGATACGATTAACGCGCAAATTACTGCGACTGTTCTAGCTGTGTTAGAATAGTATCTGTCTCCAATAAAATCTGGTACCGTAAACTTTCCAAATTTTCTTAAATATGGTGCCAATAGTAAGGCCAGAAGCACATATCCACCGGTCCATCCCATGAGATAAACAGATCCATCATAACCTGCAAAAGAAATAATCCCTGCCATACTTATGAAAGAAGCCGCACTCATCCAATCAGCCGCTGTTGCCATGCCGTTTGCCAAAGGTGATACAGCGCCACCTGCAACATAAAACTCTTTAGTTGAACCCGCTCTAGCCCAAATTGCTATTCCAAAATACAGGGAGAAAGTAATCCCTACTAATATCCATGTCCAAGTTTGTACACTCATGATTTTTAATTTTTAGTTAAGGGTTACTCGTCGAAACCGAATTTTTTATCTAGTTTATTCATTAATCTTACGTAAACAAAAATTAAAATAACAAATACGTATATGGATCCTTGTTGTGCGAACCAAAATCCAAGTTTAAATCCGCCTATTTTTATATTATTTAATTCATCCTTAAATAATATTCCTGCTCCATAAGAAACTAAAAACCAAATAGTTAATAAAACAACTAAATAAGTTAAGTTTTGTTTCCAATAAGCAGTTGCATGTTTTTGTTTTTCTGACATAATTTTTAATTTTATAAATATACCATAGCCTGAAGTGTTAGAATTCCTGTTTTGGAACTACCAAATTTTTGGTTTTGATACTCTAAGGTTAGTTTTGAATTATTACCGCTTAAATAGGCATTGACACCTATTCCAAAAATGGTTCTATCATCATTTACAGCATCATAGGAATTTGAAGAGTATGAAACATAAGGTTGACATCTTGTTTTTGACTTATCACCAGCAATAACATAACCTAAATGACCATAAACCATACTACCCGTTCCATAAGCACTATACAAATAGTCTTTACCGTAATTATTGTCTTGATATGTAGCGTAAGCTGTTAAGGCACTTCCATCATCACCAAGTGGCGCATCATAAAAAGCATCAATAGCCAAAAGACTAACATCTTCTCCTTTGAAATCTCCATTGGTCTCCATAATTACAGAACCGCTTGGATGTACAAAGAAACCAGCTCCAATATTAAAAATCTTCTTGCTTCCTAAATAAGTTCCTATTTTATAAGGCAAGAAATTTGATTCTTGATCAAGAAAACCATATTCAAAATATCCAGCATAAGCTTTTCCTGCATCTTTAGAACCAATCAATCGTTTTCCACCATAAACTGCTGCCCCACCAATTGCTGGGTCTCTAACATCCAAGCCATTAATAATAGCGTCATTAATAGCTACTCTATATTGTAAGTTTCCAAACTTCCCTTTGGCAAAAATCCCAATATGCCTTGCGTACTGATCTGTTAAACCAAGGGTTGCCCATGACTGACGATTATTATCTAAGGTCATCATGTTTAAAGTACTTTGATTATTTAATCTTGAAATACCATTGAAATAGTGCAGGCCACCACCTATAGCATGGTTTTTTCCTAAACTGTATTGTGTCCAAACATCATGAAAAAAGAGCTGAGAACCATCTCCCTTTCCAACTGGGCTTAACGTAGAACTATTAAGACTGTTTAAACCAAAGTGTGTCAAGATTAAAAATTTTTCATTAATTTGAGCGAATATTAAGACTCTTGCTCGTTTTATATTAAAATTGAGTTTGCTTGATTCTTTGGGGACATCATCGTTATAAATTGCTTGAACCTGAGCCCAAGAAATTACGTGAAGATATTTTTTGCCCTCATCATCAAATTTCACTTTAAAACCACCACTGTAATCTGGTGAACTTTGTGAAGACATAAACTGAAAGGCGAATAGGCAAAAACCAAACAGTAAGATGATTTTTTTTCTCATAAATTTTTGAATGATTAGTTAATTAATTGGTTTTGTGTGCAATGCTAATTTCCAAAAAAGTTATAGTTAAAAAAAAATCAATATATTTAATTGTTAATTTCATATAGTTAATCCCTGAAACGTTCCCATTTTATGAGCATAAACTTATCTCCCAACTCCGTTACAACAACACCAGCACCAGATAAATTTTTGGTGTTTTGGAAGTAATTTGATAACTCTATAGCACTTAATATTTTATAAGTGGGATGATAGTTTATGTTTGAAGGTTTTTTAATATTGTACTTTTTTACCCAGTTCATAATACTTACATGTGAAATGCCTAAAATGCGTTCAATTTCACGATATGTTAAGCCTTCTAAATATAGCTGTAATGCTTTATTTACGTAATAATCATCAATTTTTTTTCCAACTTTATTTACTGAGAAAAAATAGCCGCAAGATTTACATTTATAGCGTTGCCTATCATTTACTATTCCACTCTTAATATAAATACTTGAACCACAATTTGGACATAAATCAACAGTCATATATATTATTTTAGCATAAATATACTAATTTAGCAATAATTTTTAAAGATAAATTTAATTCTCATTAAAAAACAAGAAATAATTTACCTGCTTTTTTATAAATATTTAGACTTGTATATTTTTAATGCTTTTATTGTATGAGGCGCCAATAGTAGCGTTGAAACCATTGTTGGAATAGCCATTAATGCAAATGCCCCATCAATTAAATTTAACATCATACTAAATGGTGTCATAACCGCCATGATAATACTCAAGATGTAAACATAATTAAAATAATGCTTCTTATCATCGCCAATTAAAAACGAGAGACATTTTGTTCCGTAATACGAATATGAAAATAATGAGGACACACTAAAGATCAGCACACACAGCATTAATAAATATTTACCGTAAACTGGCATAGCTTCACCAAAAGCAGAGGCCGTTAAACTTACTCCGTTATCCGTAGTGGTTTCCCAAACTCCTGTCACCAATATTGCTAAAGCTGTAAGTGTACATACCACAAGTGTGTCGATGGCGGGCCCTAACATAGCCACTAGACCTTCTCGAATAGGCTCATCGGTTTTTGCCGCACCATGTGCCATTGGAGCTGTACCAATTCCGGCCTCATTTGAAAAGGCGCCACGACGAATTCCCAATAAAACCAGAGCACCAAAAATACCTCCTAAAAATGGATCACCCTTAAAATGCTCAGCAGCAAATGCATCGGTAAAAATCATTACAACATATTTAGGAACAACATCATAATGAACCACCAAAATAATTAATACTAAAATAAAATATAATATTACCATGGCAGGCACCAATTTAGAAGCTACATTACTAATGGTTTTTATTCCTCCAACTATGATAATTGATGTTGATACGACTAAAATAAATGCAATAATTACATTTGATGCAAAGCCAACTTCAACGCCATTCGGTATTAAAACAATGTCATTAATAGCTTGCGTTAATTGATTTACATTTACAACAGGCAAAACCCCAATCATACCAAAAAAACTAAACATGATAGCTAATGGCTTCCAAGACTTACCGAGACCTTCAACAATAAAATACATGGGGCCTCCTTGTAATTGGCCAGCACTATCTTTTCCACGAAACATAATAGCTAATGACGAGGTAAAAAATTTAGTTGACATCCCCACAACAGCGCTTACCCACATCCAAAACAAGGCTCCTGGACCTCCCATTGAAATAGCTACAGCAACTCCAGCGATATTGCCCATACCGATTGTTGATGATAATGCAGTTGATAACGCTTTAAAATGACTAATCTGTCCTGGATCGTTAGGATCATCATACTTGCCTCGAAGGACTTGAACAGCATGACCAATAAACCGAAAAGGAAGAAATCTTGAGAGAATTAAAAGATATAAACCACCACCAATCAATAATATTAATAAAGGTAATCCCCAGACATAAGACGAAAATCGCTCAACAAAATGTTCCAAATTCAATTAATTTCCCATTATTATTTTATAAATATATCACTTTGGTTATATTTAGCATTAATTAATTAAAAGTATATTTATGCAAAATAAACCAACTCCTTTTGAATTCTAACCGATTGTATTTTATCGATGCTGTTCGAGCATTTGCTATTTTAATGATGCTTCAAGGGCATTTTATTGACACACTATTAAAACCCATTTATAAAGATACAGCCTATGCTGCATTTAATCTGTGGTCTTATTTTAGAGGTATTACAGCACCCACTTTTTTTACTATTTCGGGATTGGTCTTTTTGTATCTCTTGTTTAAAGCTAAAGCAAAAGGGAATGATAAAAAACGAATACGAAAAGGATTAACCAGAGGTTTAATGCTTATTGGTATTGGATACTTATTACGATTAAATTTAACCGATTGGTTAGGTGGTTATTTTAACCCATATATTTTAGTTGTTGATGTGTTGCAAAGTATTGGCTTATCGCTCATCATTCTTGTTGGTTTATACATTCTTGTTAAAAAAAACAGCTCTGTTTTAGCAATTTTATTGTTCATTATAGGCTTTATCTGCTTTTTGTCTGAACCTCTTTATAGAACAATTACATTAGAAAATGTGCCAGTTTTCTTTGCCAATTACATGACAAAAAATAATGGTTCTGTTTTTAACATTTTACCTTGGTTTGGTTATATGGCTTATGGTGGTTTTATGGCGATGATTTTCTTTAAATATTCTCACAAACAAAACTTCAGAAAATTACTTCTTAGTGGTTTTATTGTTTTAGGGGTATTTTTAATATATCTATCATCGCACGCTTTACATAGACTATATTACCTAACTGATTTTGAATTATTTGAAAGAAGTGCCGATTATAATTATTTGTTTACAAGACTGGGAAATGTGCTTCTTTTATTTGCGTTTTTCTATACCTTTGAAAGATACCTAAAACAGTCTATTATTACAAAGATTGGTGAAAAAACCTTATCTATTTATGTGGTACACTTCATAATTATTTATGGAAGTTTTACAGGTCTTGGTTTAAAGCGCTTTTTTGATAAATCGTTAGACCCGTGGCAAGCCATTATTGGTGCCATAATATTTATGATTACAGTATGCTTAATTGTGTTTTATGGTGGAAAAACAAATGCTTTTATTTACAAACATTTAAGGCGTCTTCTTCATTTAGTGAGGAACAACAAATCAGACGATGATTTAGAGACAACTAATTAGTAGGTTGATAAAAACGTATCAACATTTTTCTTAATCCGTTGTTGAATATTAGACACGTCTGCTTTAATAAATGCTTCACCCATTATATTTTCATATAATTCAATATACCTTTCTGATACTGTTTCTATATAATCATCACTCATAAAAGGAACTGTTTGCCCTTTTAAACCTTGAAAATTATTACCAATTAGCCATTGTCGTACAAACTCTTTCGACAATTGTTTTTGAGACTCCCCTTTGTCTTGTCTTTCTTGATACCCATCAGCATAAAAATAACGGGACGAATCCGGTGTATGAATTTCATCAATCAATACAATGTTGCCACCTTTGGTTTTTCCAAATTCATATTTGGTATCCACCAAAATCAAACCACGTGAAGATGCTATCTCAGTTCCTCGTTTAAAGAGTTTTCTTGTGTAATCTTCTAAAACCACATAATCTTCTTCTGAAATTATACCGCGTCTTATAATATCTGATCGAGAAATATCTTCGTCATGATCGCCCATTTCTGCTTTGGTCGCTGGCGTAATAATGGGTTCTGGAAATTTATCGTTTTCCTTCATCCCTTCAGGCATAACCATACCACAGAGCAATCTTTTACCCATTTTATATTCTCTAGCGGCATGACCGGACATATACCCACGGATTACCATTTCCACCTTAAAGGGTTCGCACAAATGTCCAACGGCCACATTTGGGTCCGGTGTTGCAATAAGCCAGTTCGGAACCAAATCTTTAGTCTGTGCCATGAATTTAGTCGCAATCTGATTCAAAATTTGCCCTTTATAAGGGATTCCCTTGGGCATAACCACATCAAAAGCCGATAATCTATCAGTAGCGATCATGACCAATAACTTATCATTAATATTGTATACTTCTCTTACCTTTCCTTTATAAACACTTTTTTGGCCAGGAAAATTGAAATTGGTGTCTATTATTGTATTACTCATTACTCTCTATTTTCAATGCTTCTATAAGCTTCAATAACCTTTTTAACTAATTTATGGCGAATGACATCCTTGTCATCTAAAAAAATCATACCTACACCTTCTACGTTTTTAAGAATTAACAAAGCCTCTTTTAAACCGGAAATAGTACGTCTTGGCAAATCGATTTGACCTGGATCTCCAGTTAATAAAAATTTAGCGTTTTTACCCATTCTGGTTAAAAACATTTTCATTTGATTATGCGTTGTATTTTGTCCTTCATCTAAGATGACAAAAGCATTATCTAACGTGCGACCACGCATAAAGGCCAACGGAGCAATTTGAATGGTGCCGTTTTCAATATACAAAGCCAATTTTTCTGCGGGTATCATGTCGCGTAAGGCATCATATAATGGCTGCATATAAGGATCTAATTTCTCTTTTAAATCACCTGGCAGAAATCCCAAATTTTCACCAGCTTCTACAGCCGGTCTTGTTAGTATAATTCGTTTAACTTCTTTGTTTTTTAATGCTTGAACAGCCAGTGCAACACCTGTATAGGTTTTTCCTGTTCCGGCAGGTCCAATCGCAAAAACCATATCATTTTTTCGCATACTTTCAACCAATTTGCGTTGGTTTGCTGTTTGTGCTTTAATAAGTTTTCCGCCAACACCGTGAACGATGACTTCACCACTTTGATGCGATGTAGAGTAATCATCACTACTTTGGCTTGTTAATACGCGTTCAATCGTATTTTCGTCTAATTTGTTATATTTTACAAAATGCTTTAAAAGCATGGTGATTCTTCGGTCAAATTCCTCAAGAAGCTCTTCATCGCCATAAGCTTTTACTTCGTTGCCCCGAGCTACAATTTTAAGTTTAGGGAAATATTTTCTAAGAAGTTCGATATTTGTGTTTTGTGCTCCAAAAAACTCTTTTGGAGTAATTTCTTCAAGTTCGATAATAATTTCGTTCAAAAGCGTGGGTTTTTTGTTTTAAAAAATCGTTTAACATAAACCTAAATAAAGTTTATTCAGATGAAATGATTTCTTAGTTTTGTAAAACTCAAAAATACATAAATTTGATTGAGCTAACATGAAAAACATATCAACAATTTAAGCATGGCCATTATAACACTGACAACTGATTTTGGTGAAAAAGATCACTTTGCCGGTGCTATTAAAGGAGCTATTTATAGTGAAATGCCAGAGATACGAATTGTTGATATCTCACATTCCATTTCACCATTTAATATTTCTGAGGCCGCTTATATTATTCAAAATGCGTATCGCAGTTTTCCTAAGGGAACAATTCATGTTATTGGAATCGATTCTGAATTAAATCCCGAGAATAAACATATTGCACTTAAACTGGACGATCATTATTTTGTATGTGCAAATAATGGTATTATGAGTATGATCTGTTCTGAAATTGTTCCAGAGAAAATTGTTGAAATCAATATTCACGATAAAATCCAAACAAGCTTTCCAGTACTTGATGTGTTTGCAAAAGTGGCCTGTCATATTGCTAGAGGAGGAACCCTAGACATCATAGGAAAACCTATAACAGAAATAAAACCCATTAAAAATGTTGTCCCTTATGTTAATGAGGATAAATCACAAATTATAGGGAGTGTTATTTATATTGATAATTATGGAAATGTAGTTTCTAATATAAAAAAATCTTTTTTTGAATCGATTCAAAAAGGACGGCCTTTTGAAATCTCTGCCAGAAGTTATAAGTTTAAAACCATTCACAGAAAATATAGCGATTTTGTAAATTTTGACATCCCAGAGGAAAAACGTCACGATGAAGGCAGAGGTTTGGTGGTTTTTAATTCGGGTGATTTTTTAGAAATAGCCGTATATAAAAGTAACAGTGCCACCGTTGGAAGCGCATCAACATTAATGGGATTAAATTTAATGGACACGGTAAGTATTAATTTTATAAAAGAATAACAACGAATGTTAGTAAGAATTGTAAAAATGTCTTTTTCTGAAATCCATATTGAAGAATTTCTTAATAATTTTGAAAAAAATAAAAACCAGATTAGAGGTTTTGAAGGCTGTAATTTATTAGAACTTTACCGAGACAAAAGGAATCCTAATGTGTTTTTTACTTATAGTTATTGGACGTCTGAAGCACATTTGGAA
>CAXBHA010000052.1:0-9597 GCA_963974955.1 uncultured Yeosuana sp.
TCAAAAAAGACAAAAAGGGAGTGAAAAATAACATTTTGTAGCCAATTGAAAAAGTTTAAACCAGTTCAATCAGTAATTAGTCAACAATCTAAAAAAGACTCAAGTTTTCACCAATCTTCCTTTTTATTTTGATTAGTTAGATAATTGCACAAACTTTTATTTAGGGTATTTAAAAACACTCCTACTTGCTCAGGCAATCTTTTGAAATCTGTTTTAACATACCATTATTCCTATAAAATGGAGGGTTTTTATCCAAACTAATATTATAATTGTGAATACTATAAGATAAGTTCAATGGTGTAAACTTAAACTTACCCTCTTTAAAATCCAATTCTATAAGGTATGTTAAACCCGTACACCTTGTTCTATTTGGCCCAAAACAAATGGCATTTTCAGAAAGTCCTTCAAAACGAATTTTCTCATTTCTTATAGTTGTTTTTATAACATCACTTGGCCTTTTAAAATTTTCTTTTATCCCATCCATAGGTTTAGTAAATAAATAATTTTGACCTATACTGTACTGTCTAAATTGACAACTAAATGCTTCGGATTTAAACCTTCTATATTATAGAAAAAACCTTCATCTGAAGTTAAGTCTCTTTTATTACTGTTTTCTTTTTCAGTTTTCAATTTTGCTGCTCTTTCTTCTTTTGATTGGCTAAAGCAAACATTAACATCATCTCACATTAACACCATCTCACTCAGTCATCAAATCATCAAATTTTAGTTGGAAGAATGCTAAATAAATTGAAATATTTTATCATTTAAAAAAATTATGATAAGAAAACGCGATTATTTTATCATAATAAATTATCTTTGTAAAGAAAATCAATGTTTCTATACATAATGAAATCAGAAACTTTAAAAAAATTACCACTTAATCAAGATGTTGAAAGTAAAAAAGTGCTTAAAAAATTAGCTTCAGCACATAGAGCTTTGGCGGAGTTAAAAGGCATTGTTTCAAGTATTCCGAATGAAAATATTTTAATAAACACTCTAGGGCTTCAAGAAGCCAAAGACAGTTCTGCCATTGAAAACATAATAACAACGCACGATGATATTTTTAAAGCGGAGTTAAACTTTGAAGGTTTTAAATCATTAAATGCTAAAGAAGTTCAAAACTATATTTCTGCATTAAAAAAAGGCTTTGGTTTCATTAAAAAAAATAAAATATTAACTAACAATGATATTATTGCAATTCAATCGGAATTAGAAAAAAACAACGCTGGTTTTAGAAAAGTTCCAGGAACTGTTTTGAAAAATGCAACAACAGGAGAAATTATATACACACCACCTCAGGACTATAATACCATTAGAGATTTAATGACAAATCTTGAACAATACATAAATGATCCAACAATGTCCGATTTTGATACGTTAGTTAAAATGGCAATAATTCATTATCAATTTGAAAGTATTCACCCATTCTATGATGGCAATGGAAGAACTGGACGTATTATTAATGTTTTGTACTTAGTAATGAACGATTTACTCAACTTACCCGTACTTTATTTAAGTCGTTACATTATCGAACATAAAGTAGGTTATTATAAACTTTTACAAGAAGTTAGAGAAGCTGATAATTGGGAAAATTGGGTTTTGTACATGTTAGATTGTGTAGAACAAATTTCAAAAGAAACTATTGTTTTAATTGGAAAAATTAAAGATTTAATATATGAATATAAAAACTTGTTGAGAAACAATTACAAATTTTATAGTCAAGATTTATTAAATAATTTATTTAAGCATCCATACACAAAAATAGAGTTTATTGAAAATGATTTAGGAGTTTCCAGAATAACAGCTTCAAAATATTTAAATCTATTAGCTAAAGACAATTTACTAAAAAAAGAAAAATTAGGTACTGGAAATTATTACGTCAATGAGAAATTAATTAAAATCCTAACCCTTAAAAATTAAATACTTCTGCTCATCATTAGTTAACAGAAATAAAATTTGAATAGTTTTAAGTCTTTTTGACAGTACTAATAAAAATCAAATATTAAAGTTTGTTAAATCGAGACCAATTCGGTGACCCCTAAAATTAGCACCTTTGGGAAGCCTTATAAACGCTATAAAGTTCAAATTATGGTTGTTGTCTCTGGCTCCACTTCAAAAAGCCTCAACTAATTTATAACTAAATATTTGAGGCTTTAATTTTTTAACCAATCTTCAAGAACTTTTGCTTTAAATCACTTATTTATTAGATTATTGAATGTCCGTAATTTGTCATAAGTCTGAAAATATAATAATTTTGTCATTCCGACAAAGGAGGAACCGCATTGATTTTAATGGATTCTTCATTTCGTTTCACTCCATTCTGAATGACAAAAATGGTATTATGAATGAATACGGACATTCAATTTAGATTACTATTAAATAAAAATCCTAACCCTACACTTAAAAAAAATAAAATTATAATTCCAATTATAATTACTATGGTATCTTTTTTAAGTTGCGAAAAACCTCCTTCATTTTTGTAGGCTACATACGTTCTTATTGAGCCGAAAGCAATATATATAAAAAGACACCCGTGTAAAAAAAGATAAAACTTACCCCTAATAAGGTAAATTAATATGGCTACAGTTAAGGCTGCTAAAGTAGCTAAAGGAAGTGCTGCTCTACCCAATGAAAATTTATTTAAAATAAGCATTACAAAGACATATTTTATATACTATTTAACAAAACTAATCTTTACTCCATTCACAAAATACATCTTCATCATGCCTTTGTTTTTAACTTCTAATTCTCCTCGGTATTTACAATCAAAATTGTCTTTAATAATCTCATAGGTGTTTTCAGAAATATTAATTTTTCCAGGTTCTGAATTAGATTCCATTCGTGACGCAATATTTACAGTATCACCCCAAATATCATAAGCAAATTTCTTAGCACCAACTACACCTGCTACTACTGGTCCTGTATTTATACCAATACGCACATCAAAATTCATTTCTTTTGCATTTACATTTTTCTTGGTCTCCGTAACAAATTCAGCAATTTCCATGGCAGCCTTTACTATTTTTTCGGCATGACCTTCTGATGGAAATGGCAAGCCACCAGCACACATATAGGCATCTCCTATGGTTTTAATTTTTTCTAAACCATATTTTTCTATAATGGCATCAAACTTTGAAAAATAAAAACCAATGGTTTCCACCAAAGCTTCTGGTGCCAAATTTTCTGAATAACTGGTAAACCCTTTAAAATCACTAAATAAAACAGTAACAGATTCAAACTTTTTGGCTTGAACCTTACCTGTATCCTTTAATTCCTGAGCGGTTTCTTCCGGCAGAATATTGAGCAATAAACGATCTGAACGGTTCCTTTCTTCTTCAATAATCTTTTTGGTCTTTTGAATAAATTTATTCCGCCTAAATAATCCAAAAGCCAATATCCCTATTAAAAACAGGGCAATAGCAGTGGCAATCATGACTACGCGCTGGTTCTTTTTTTGCTGATTTAAAAGGTTAACCTCAGATTGTCTTAGGTTAACTTCAGTTTGTTTTTGGGAAACCTCATAATCAGTTCGTATGTCTGCCATTGATTGAACAGCTTTGATATTATTCAAACTATCTCGAAATACGACGAAGTCCTTGTAATGTTTTAAGGATTTTGCACTGTTACCTGCTTTTTCATATAGTTCTGATAATTTAAGATTGGCATCACTGATTTGTTCTTTTAAACGGTATTTTTCACCTAACACAAGACTTCTTTGGGCATAATCCAATGCCGCTTCTTGATCTCCCTTTTCTAAATAGATATCAGACATGGATAGAAGATATACACTGATAGGGTAATAATCTTCAAACGCTTCTAAAATCCGTACGGCTTCAATGATGTTTTCTTCCGCAAGACTATTTTGCCCCTGATTGGCATATACCATGCCTATATTTCCTAGGTTATAGGCTTTTCCCACCAGATAATTCTTCTTTTCGAATAGTGCTCCAGATTCTTTAAAGTAGACCAATGCCGAATCATATTCTTTGTTAGTAAGCAAAGCATCCCCAGCATTCATAATAAAAGATGCCAAAGCGATTGTGTCCTCTGATTTTCGCAGCGTAGCAATAGCTTTAGAATAGTACTTCATTGCATTTTTGTGATTGTTGGAAATAGTATAAATATCGGCTATGGCGCCGTAGGCACTTCCTTCCAATGGAATCAAATTTTCTCTTCTAGCAATCTCTGCACTCTTAAAAAAAGCTTCCAAGCCATCTTCCAGATCCCCCAATAATATTTTTTTAGTTCCTTTTTGAAAATAACCCTGAGACAGGTAATAATAATTACCTGTTTGCCGCGACAAAATTATCAACACTTCGGCATATTTCAAAGCCTGTTTAAGATCATTTACCTCATTAAAAGCAAGGTTGGCCAATAATTCTAGTTTTGCCTCACCTTTAGTGGTATCAGCTATATAAATAGTAGCCAAACTATCAGAGATCCTTTGGTCCTGTGCACTTCCGGTAAAGATCACAAAATAAAAAAGGCCTATCAAGCAAGGACAGGCTTTTATTTTAGAAAGCATACTTATTGTATGGATTTAAGACGTTTGTATCGGTTTGACACTAATTCTTGGATCGAAGGTTTTGGATATGCCGCCACCATCTTTACCCAGCCATCCAGTACCAGCGGTTGTCCACGTTATGAAGTACTGTTCAGACTGGTTGCTTCCGATTTCAGGATTAACTGTTCCCTTCCAGCTAGTTGTACCAGTAACGAGAACAGGGTCGGGATTAAATAAATCAAAAGACATAGGTTTTTCAGAAATTTTGGTGATTGCAGCAACGCCTGAACCTGCTACAATCTCCCAAGTAACTGTGTCACCTTGTACAACTACGAGGTCACCAGGAGGGTCCATTGTTAATACGCCAGTAGTAGGATCTCCTTGGGGAATTTTTAGTGTCCAGTTTGTCATTTTATAAAAGATTTAATTGGTTAGTTGACGATGGAATAGTTACAATCATCACTTAAAGATAATCAAAAAAAATTAGAAGCGATAAAAATCCCTTATATTTCAAAACCCTTTTTAATCAATGACGAATGAATTTAAAACATAAGTTTGACTGTGAGCATGTAGACCATGCCATTGAAAAAGGAATAAAACATCTTCTATCTCAAGCAACCAATGGTCGCTGGCGAGGGTTTCCAACATTGGCTGGTGAGTCTGATATATGGGTAACCGGCTTTGTAGTCGCTCATATTTATAAACTGTGTGAACAGGAAGAAGTTATTAATGAGGCTCGAAATTTTCTTATACACTCTCGCCAACCATCTAAAGAATGGTCTTATAGTGCCATTGTCCCATCAGATGCGGATTCTACAGCTTGGTGCTTAATGGCATTACAATCATGTCCTTTATTAACTGGATTGGAGTTAGAGAAAGCGAAGTCGTTTTTGTGGAGTCATTTTGTTGATAATGGTATTTCGACCTATCGCGTTGAATCTGGCATTCGCGAATTTATTTCAGCACCGAATAATGAAGCTATTCAAGGTTGGACTTCTGCTCATCCAGATGTATCCATCGCAGCAGTTCTGGCAGATCTCAAAAATGACAAAGTGCCTGAAATTCTAACTTGGCTTACAGACCAACAAACCAACGAAGGTTTTATTAATTCTTACTGGTGGCGAAGCGCTTATTATACGACGACACTTTTATTAAGGGCACTTTCATTGCGACAGGAGTCTTTACCAAATGAACATGCTAAAAAAATAATACAAAGTTTGGTCAAAAAACAACTTCCTGGTGGCGGTTTCGGTCTCGATACATCCACAAAGTTAGATCCTTTTACTACGGCACTTTCATTAGAATCTTTTGTGCATTTATCGGATATTGACAGTGCAACAGAAACATACTTATGTGCAAAGAGTTTACTGCAATCTCAAAACAAAGATGGAAGTTGGGATGGAAATTATATGTTGCGAATCCCTGCTCCAAATATATTGGACCCTAACAAGGTCGTTGCTTGGAACAGTGAGCATGGAGGAGGAAATTCATTTATTAAAGATCAAGATGGACTATTCGCGACTGCCATGGCTTGCTATGCCCTAGATTGCTATAAACATACTGAAATGAATAAAATTAATGGATTGGCATAAACATTTCGGAGATGTTTTTTTTGAAACCTGGCAAAAAGCTGGACTACCTCATCATCAGGAGTTTGTAAATGAATTTATCAAAACCCAAGAACAAGAAAATTCCAAAGCAGATTGGATTAAAAATTCAGCTGCAATCTCACCAGCTATTAATGGTTCACAGCTTTACTCTGTATATGGTTTTGGATCAACGATAGGTAAAATTTTTGCCGAATGGTTTGGCTTAAATAAATCATCAACTGAAGCTGCAGCAGATTGGTGTGGTCGTTTTAATTTAGGAATAAGTCTATTCGATTATATTTGTGACGAGATGGGAGGTTTAGACGAAGTAATTTCATTAAGTGTATTTCAACCCTTTATCAATAAGAGCTCTTCTAAGACCAACCCTCTTAATCCTGCGCAAAAACTTTTAAGCAATCTGGCCGGAAGTGTTTTGCTCGATTTGGACAAAACTGCGACAAAAAAAGAAGGATCCCAAAAAACAGATATACTTTTTAAAGTGATAAAGCAGTTATTTGATGCCCAGATTTTTCTTTCAGAAGAAAGACTTTCTGATCATGCAGACCACAATAAAATTAAAAAAGCAATGTGTCTTAAATCGGCTGTACCATTCAAAGTAATGTCAGAATACACCTTAAGGCTTTCACATACAAATGATCCATTGCTTTTAAAAAATGTGCGTTCAATGGGTAAAGCTGTGGGTTGTTGCTATTGGTTGATTGATGACGCAAAAGATGTATGGATTGACCTTGAAGCAAAACAATGGAACTTATTCCTCCAATTGGCGGCTGCAGAAAATCCCCGGATTTTTTCGAAGAACAAGGATGTTTCTATCAATGACAGCTTAACAAACACCTTGATTAAAGGAAATCATGCCGAAAAAATATCGGAACAGGTTGTGAAAAAACTGGTAACGGCCATACGAAAGTTAGAGCTATCAGAACGCACAACAGAGCATACCTTGGGTCTCCTCTCTGCTTCGTTGTGGTATTGGTATAAATAATTGCCGGCAGGTACTGCCCCAACCACCCTAAAGATAAATTAATATGGCTGCAGTTAAGACTGCTAAAGTAGCTAAAGGAAGTGCTGCTCTACCAAGTGAAAATTAGACACTATCCTCATCATTAGTCAAGACATTTTAACGTATCCATAAAAAACTCTTTATAATCCACATTTGTAATTTCATAAAAATTTTTTGTTCCTTTAAACCATATAGATTTAATTGGTGATTTTTCCAACAATACAATTTGTGAATTGGATAAATTTCCTTTAAACCCAAAGTTTCCACAATCAATATCCCAGGAATGGTACACCGTTATTACTTTATTATTTTCGAGTTTAACTTTTACATACGATCTATTAGTAGGCAGATAACTTGCACAACCTAAATCCTCCGATAAATTAAAAAAAACTTGTTTGCTTTGCCCTCTTTTATATAACTCGATAGTTAAATTTTCAGCCACTTTGTACGGATCTGTTCTTATAATTTTTATTTTATCAAATATGTCAAATTCATTCATGGCATAGTGACATGTATTACGAAATTCAATTCTTTCTAAATTTCGATTTTCTATAATTTCATTTTCCTTAATTTTTAAGATAGAATCCTCTTTTGTTTTTTGATTGAGCTTTTCTTGATTCTTTCTAGCAATCTCCCGTAATTCCTGCTGTCTCTTTTCCTCTTCTTTTATTTTAACTATCGAATCTTCGCGTCTTCTTTCATTAAGCTCTTCTTGTTTTTTTCTAGCAATCTCCCGTAATTCTTCTTGTTGTCTCTTTGCCTCTTCCGCATTAACTTTTACAATGGAATCTTCACGTCGTTGCTGATTAAGCTCTTCTTGATTCTTTCTAGAAATCTCCTGTAATTTTTCTTGCTGTATTCTCTCTTCTTCTTTAACTTTTACTATCGAATCTGCGCGTCGTTGCTGATTAAGCTCTTCTTGTTTTTTTCTAGAGATCTCCTGTAATTCTTCTTGCTGTCTTCTCTCTTCTTCTTTAACTTTTACTATCGAATCTGCGCGTCGTTGTTGATTGAGCTCTTCTTTCCTTTTTCTGGCAATCTCCTGTAATTCTTGCTGTCTCTTTTTGTCTTCCTTAACTTTTAGAATTGAATCTGCTCTTGCACTTTTTTCCGCTTCACTTTTCCTTATAATCTCTTGAATCTCTTCCTTTCTATTTTCATCGCTTTCAATCGCTTTTAGTCTTTCAGTTTCTTGATAAGCATAAAATAAATCCATCATATCTTCATTTATAACTAAGTATTGAGAATCAACAAATCCCACGAATTCATTATACCTAACTTTATATTTATCTTTACCTAAATACTCTAAAACACTACATTTTTCATCGGTTTTAAATTGGGCTGAATTTCGAGCAGATTCATCTAAACTTTTATACAAAATACCATCTTGAGAAAATTCTGTAAGTATATCTATGTCTTGGGAGAATGAATTTGAAAATAAGCAAATCGAGAAAAAAAGAAAATAATAATATTCAGTCATAAAAAAGTTTTAAAAAAAGGGATTCAATTCTTGATATTCTACTTTATTTAAAATATCAGGTTGATTACTATTCACAGGCGAATTCATTACATCTTGAACTCATCTTTTTTTGAGAGTGAAACATGGCAACTCATGCTACCAAATTGTTAGCACTAAATATAATTTTTTTAAGGCAAAGATTTAAATATTTTCTGTTATTAATATGTGCAGTAATTATAATACCACTAAGACTAAAAAAGGCACTATTTATAGAAGGTTTAAACAATTTACCCTTTCGACAAACTATTTGGAATGGCCTACTCTATCTATTTGTTGAAGAATGTCCAACTATGAACCAACCTACATAACCAAGGAAATAATGGTTATGTGGGTTGTTAAACAAATTAGCCTTTAATTCCAATATTTTTTTTCAAGCGTCCTGATTTTATTTAAAAGATAATCAGAATTTCTATCCATCCATTCCTTTTCCTCCTCACTTGCTTTTAAATATTGATTAGAATAGCTAGAGTAGGTTTTCTGTGCTTGACTGGCATCTTTTTTTAAATATTCTGATGTTTTTAGAATATTTAATTTTTCCAGAAAAATACTTTCAATTTTTCGCATTTTACAGAAATTTAATTAATGATATAAAATACAAAATTAAATTTGATTTTTTTATGACAAAAGTCATATTTAAAATGTTAATAAAATTGTTACTTTGATATTGTAATATAAGTGCCTGAAAAGGAGAATAACCTTGTATTATAGAAGAAAAAGGAAGCGCATTGTGATGGGTTTCCTTTTTCTATTTAAATTATCCCTCTCCGTTGTATTATTTGCTCTTAGTCGCTTATTGTATGTTTAAAAAACAATTGTTCTTGCCATAGTAAAATGTATTTCTTACTTCTAATCTATTATCTAATAATTTAATTTGTTATCTTGTTTTTATTATTGTTCCTTTTAAAATTACATTTGAATGTCCGTATTCATTCATAATACCATTTTTGTCATTCAGAATGGAGTG
>CAXBHA010000053.1:0-9475 GCA_963974955.1 uncultured Yeosuana sp.
TAAGGCAAGGGCTGCCGTAGTGTTACCGGATAATGTTTTGTTTGAGGATGGCGACGGACAAAAAATACGTCGTGATTTGATGGACAAATGTAACCTACATACCATTCTAAGATTGCCAACAGGTATTTTCTATGCCGCTGGGGTCAAGACTAATGTACTGTTTTTTACCAGAGGAACTACAGAAACAGAAAACACCCCTGGGATATGGTTTTATGATATGCGTACCAATGTACCCAATTATGGCAAGCGTACCCCGTTTACTCGTACCGCATTTAATGATTTTATAGAAACCTACACCGGAGGGGTAAAACCGGAGAAGTTAGTCATCGATTTTGACGGTACTATTGACGACAACGCAAGAAAAAAGATTACCAACGAACGCTGGCAGTATATTACCCGCGAAACCATAGCCAAAAAGAACGATTCCTTGGATTTAGGTCTTATAGCCGATGATAGCGTAAGTAACGGAGATGATTTGGGGGAACCCATAGAGATAGCCAAAGAGGCTTTAACGGAGTTAGAAACCATTACCCAGCAGTTGCAGGCGATGATAAAGGAATTGGAGTAATGCTTAAAAATAATTTACCATCTAATTGGGTTATCACTAAACTGAAAGCTGTTGTTGCTTATAAAAAAGGGAAAAAACCGAAAATCTTAAAGGAAAATGAATTTGAAAATTCTGTACCCTATTTGGATGTTAGGGCTTTTGAGAAAGGAGAAATAAGAAGATTTGCTGACATCAAAAGTTCAAATCTTATTACCAAAAATGATGTTGGTATTCTTTGGGATGGTGCAAGAAGTGGTTGGTCTACCAAAGGGAAAAATGGTGCAGTAGGTTCTACTATTGCAATACTTACACCTTTAAAAATAAATAGTACTTTCCTATATCTATTCCTACAATCTAAATATAATTTTTTAAACTCAAATACACGCGGAACAGGTATACCTCACGTTGATCCTCAAATTCTTTGGGGACTGGGGCTGCCTTTACCACCCCGTCCCGAACAAGAGCGTATTGTGGCTAAAGTCGATAGGCTAATGGCTCAGGTAAAAATCATGCAAAAAAGTTTGGAGCGCATACCGCAACTCCTAAAAGATTTTAAGCAGCAGGTGTTAACCCAAGCAGTTACCGGTAAATTGACGGAGGAATGGCGTGAGGGGAAACACTTTGATGATTGGAAAGTCGAATTAGCAAAAAATTGCTGTGAAAAGGTACAAAGTGGAGGAACTCCAAAAGGAAGTAATTTCGCTGAATCCGGAATTCCTTTTTTTAAAGTTTATAATATTGTAAACCAAAAAATTTCATTTGATTATAAACCTCAATTTGTTTCTGAAGAAATTCAAAATTCACAATGTAAAAAGTCAATTTGTTTTCCAAATGATGTTTTGATGAACATTGTAGGTCCACCATTAAATAAAGTTGCAATTGTACCTAAAGAATTTCCTGAATGTAATATCAACCAGGCTATAACCTTATTTAGGGTCAAAGAGTATTTGAATAGTAAATATTTGTACTATTTCCTCTGTGAAGGTTCATCAGTAAATAAATTGGTTAATGAAACTAGAGGGGTTGTAGGGCAAATAAATATTTCATTAACTCAATGTAGATCATTTGAAATATCAATTCCATCAAAGGAAGAACAACAGGAAATCGTCCATCGGGTCGAAAGTCTTTTTGCACAAGCAGATATCATCGAAGAAAAATATAAATGCTTAAAAGCAAAAATAGATAATCTCCCACAAGCTATATTACATAAAGCCTTTAAAGGGGAGCTTGTAGAGCAGTTACCTACAGACGGTAATGCCAGGGAGTTGTTGAAGGAGATTGAGGGTTTGAAGAAGGTTAAATAGAGGAAAATAGAATACATAAAAAGGACAGAAAATGGATACAAACTGGCTAAATACAAATTTTAAAACAATTGTATCCTTTATTGTTTTTATTATTCTTTATCTGCTTTTTCAAAACATTATAGAAAATCTTTTAATTGATTTAGGAAGCCTTTTAACAACCAACACTGTAGGCTTTAAATTTGCTTATGTTTTACTATTTCTGCTTATATCAATTTATTATGTAAATAAGATTGAAGACAAATATCTCCCTAATCCAAATTTCACAATAGCGGTATTATTAATTGTCTGCTATTACATAATTTTTAGAATGTCCAATGATGCCGGCAAGCTTGAACCTTATTTGTATAATCTAAAGTATTTTGACATTATATGGTATGCGGCTTTATTGCATTCAATTTTATGGTTTAATAGTAAAAAGGCAAAAAAAAAGAAAGAGCACAATCAATCAAATTTTTTCATAGAAGAAAAACTTCATAATGGAGAAATTGATAATCAACTTGTTTTAGACAAATTAATTGAAATAGTAAGTAAACTTAATACAGATAATTCATTTACCATTGGGTTAAATGCTCCTTGGGGTTATGGAAAATCCACTTTTCTAAACCAATTTTACAACAGATATTCTAAAGAAAACAAAGATTCTATAATATTTTGGTATTCCATTTGGAAAAACAAAGGAAGTACCGCAATCATTGATAACTTTTTTCAATTACTAGCCAATGAACTTAAACCATTTTCAGGCGAGATAGGGAATGAAATTGATGGTTATGTTAATGAGATACTACATATAGCACCAGGCGAAATTGGAGGTGTTTTACAGGCTGGAAAAAAGTTGCTTGTTGATGAAAAATCAACCGAAGAATATTATGACCGAATTGATACCATTATTCAGAAAATAGACCGTCAAATAATTGTTGTTTTAGATGACCTTGATCGTTTAGAAACTCAAGAAATTTTGGATTCTTTCAAACTAATAAGAACACTTTCGGATTTTAATAATATTATTTTTATTGCAGGGTATAATCGTGAGTATATAGAAAAGATGTGTGGTCCTGGTAAAAAAGATTATATCAATAAGATTTTCCAGGTTGAAATTAACCTACTTCCGTTTGATGAAAAGAGAATACGAGAAGTTATATTGGATGAAGTTAGAAAATCCTTTCCTACTTCTACTGATGATAGTCTTAACCATAATCTATTTCATGGTTTTTATGGCCTGTTTGACAAAACGTACGATTATACCCCAAAACTATTTGATTTGTTAACTGGTGAAAACGAAAATTCTCGGGATACTCCAAGCCTTAGTTGGTTTCGATTTTTGAAAACATATAGAGATATCAATAGGTTTATTAATGAATTCAAATTTAATTACACGTTTATTGATGAGCAGGACATTGTCTCCAAAGAATACATCCTATTAAAGTTGCTTTTCTTCAAATACCGGGAATTGCAGCAAACTATTTTTTTAAATTTAGAAGACATTCTTTCGAATTTTATTGTAGACAGCGTTAATGATAAATTACAACCTACTAACATTGGATATGGCGGTGTTTACGTTTATGACGATTCTGCATATAAAAAGCTTGCTGAAAAATTAAATAATTACCAAAATGAAGACATACAACTAATTGATGCCGTCTTCCAAAAATTATTTGGAGAAAAAGACCTTAAATATTACACCACTAATCAAAACAGTATAGCTCAAATTTATCATACAAATACATATGTTAGAAATAATATCGCCGGTGCAGTCTATAAAATATCAGATTTTACTAAAGCTTATAAAGAATTAAATTTAGGAAAATTAATCGACGAAATTGAAAATTACTCAACCCAAACTAAATCACAGGTTTTGAACGAGTTAAAACGATTTCTATTCGTTCAAGAGATTCAAAGTAAGGAACAGTTTATAAATTATTTTTCAGGGATTAATAGGCTTTTTGGCCGAAATAATATTAATGATGATCAGAGAATTATAAATAAAATTACAAAAAGCTTTGAGGATTTCTATTCAAAAAATAGACGTAAATTTATTGAAGAAATAGCAAGATTCATAAATATTCCAAAAATAGGCTATTTAGAGAGGCTTCTAAGTGATATCAATATTAATGAAAAACGTATAAATCGTCCAGATCTTTATGATTCTAAAAATACAATATCCTATACAAATGTTGTTTTTACACAAGAGGAAATTAAGGCTATTCTTATTGGTAAATTAAAATATACCATAGACAACACACTTCAAATTAATTTGATAATTGAGGCCTATCATTTCTACACTGATTTCATTGCCACAGACCATCAAATAATTAGAGCTCCTATTGCTAATGATATAATCCAAAAGGATATTAGGCAACGTTTCATTTATTATTTCTGGGCTAACTTTTTGGACTTTAATGAAACATCAGGAGGAACCTCCCCATCTGACTATAGACGATACGCTCCAAATTATTTTTTATGCCAAATATTTTCAAGGTCAGTCACTTTAAATAAGCTAAAGAAGAATCCAAATGACAACGCGCTCTTTCAACAATACCAAAGGGAAGGTTGGCTATTATATTATAAATTTTTGTACCGTATAACCGAACTTTCCGCATATAGCGGTGAGTTTACGTTGGAGAGATTGGAGAAGATCAAAAAGCTCTTAAGACTTTTTATTAAGAAGGGTTATAAGCCTCTAAATCAAGAAGAATATTCTAAAATTTGGATGCCGTAAATTGAGCGTGAGGTAATCTAAAAAAAGTCAATAATTAAGTGGAAAAGGTTTATTTCGCATGAAAGAAATACAGGAATTATTAGATATTACAGCTGCCTTAAAAGAGCGATATAAAAGCAAGCTAGATTTCTCCTTAGATGGGCGTTTAGTTGGTGATATTGGTGAAGCCTTGGTCAGTGAAATGTTCGATTTAGAAATTTATGGTGGTAATAAGCATAAATATGATGGTTACCATAGACCTACTGGTAAAAAGGTTCAAATAAAGTCCAGTATGAGGTACAATTTCAGCTATCCGTTTGATGTAAACTTACAACACTTTATTGCAGTACATATTGAACCGAATGGCACATTGGAAGTCATATATAATGGTCCGGGGAAGTATATAAATAAATTTTTAAAAGATAATAATCGAAAATCCTATAGAGATATTTGGACTACAATTACGGCCAATCATTTAAGGAAATTAGATAATAAACTAAAAGACTCGGAGCGTTTACCGGCAAAATCTTGAAGTATGCAAAAACAATTTCAATACATTAAGGAGGTAGCATCACAATATCATGGTTATAATAAAAACACTGATTTGCTATATCAGGCTATCAATAATCTAGAAATTGAGCAAGTAAAAAAAATCTATGAGGATTATGCCAATCTAGAAAACGGATTAAAGCCAGTAAATCTTCTTCGTTCTGAAGTAGCGAGATTGATACTGGATGGCTCAACAATTTCTCCAGAATTAGTTGAAGACATTAAAGAAAAAATTCGCTCAAAACAATTAGAGGCGTTTAAACATTTGCCTAGTAACCTAATTGAAGAGCTAAAACAATATCCAGTAGGTAAAAGAGATATGTTTGCTAATTGGCAAAATCCTTGGAGTGTTTTTCATACATTTTTTTATAACAAATGGAACCCAACCAGAGAAACTGTTCAAAACTATCTGCAACAAATTGCCGAAGATATTATTAATGAATTGCAATTAGAGGATTACACCTATCACACTGTGGATTTTCAAGGCCCTTCCAATTTTGGACAGGATTATTGTTGGTTAGCAGTATTTCCTAATATTAAGAAAATTCACAAAAATGCTTATCAATTTTTTCTTAATATAAGTAATGTGCCCGAAACTGGAAGAATTGCGGGCCACGATATAAAACACCCGGAAGTAAACGTACTTCAAAGAATTCAAACCTATAGCGAGGTAATAAACATATTAAAATCTCAGAAGTCAGAAATAGTTAAGCTTAATAAAGAAGCTAGAAATTACTTTAAATTCTCACCAGGAAGTCAAGCTTCTGAATGGGAAGAATTCTACGACGAAAGTATTATAGCTATTGATTATAAAAACCTACCTATAGGGGATATTTCTCAAATAACTAGCTTGCAACAACTTAATATAGCAGCAGGTCTGGAAGAAAATAGTAAATCCAATCAACCATGGAACTTATGGTTCTTCAAATCCGCAAACATAGGAGATGTTGTATTTGTAAATAAAGGTATAAACACTTGTTTAGGTATTGGAGTAATTGATGGGGAATACTACTATTCGCCAGTTGGAGAATATAAACATCGCCGAAGAATAAATTGGTTAACTAATAAAGTATACCAATACAAAACGGGCAGTCTAAAAGGATATAAAAGTCTATTTAGGCCAGACACCTTTAGCCCCACTAAAATATGGAGTTTTTTATTGGACGAATATATTCGTCTTTATCCAGAATTAGGTGAAATCTTCATCGAACATAATCTTGTTTTCGAATCTACACAAGCGAATAATACGGTTAATGAACCTAGCCAAGAATTTGAAGAAGAATTGGAAAACGAAGAACCCCTCAACTTTTGGTGGTTAAACTCAAACCCAAAGATCTGGAGCATTTCCAACCACAGTGAAGGTGATAAACAAACCTATACTACTCATAATCAGAAAGGCAATAAAAGACGAATTTATAAATACTTTGAGCAAACCAAACCTGGAGATCTTATAATAGGCTACGAGAGTTCACCAACTAAACAAATTAAGGCTATCTATGAGGTCACAAGAGGAATTCATAACACTTCTTTAGGTGAGGAAATTGAGTTTGAATTGGTAGAGAAACTTGAGGTGCCAGTAAGTTGGAATGAACTTAAAAATATCAACGGGCTTCAAGAATGCGAGGTATTTAACAATAATCAAGGAAGTCTATTCCGAATTACAGAGGAGGAATATGATATTATTAGAGAAATCATAGACAATAAAAATATTATCTCAGAACTTCAGCATAAGGAAGCAAATAATAAATACTCATTTAAGGATGATAGCGACAAGCCATTTATTACTGAAAAAGATTTCTTAAAAACAGTATCCCTATTAAAACGTAAAAAAAATATAATACTGCAAGGACCTCCGGGAGTGGGCAAAACTTTTATTGCTCGGAAATTAGCTTACGAAATAATGAAAGAGGTTAACAATGCACATATAGATATGGTGCAATTTCATCAGTCTTTTAGTTATGAAGATTTCATACAAGGTTTAAGACCAACACAAAAAGGAACTTTTGACTTGAAAGAGGGAATATTCTTTACCTTTTGTAAAAGAGCCCAAGCGAACCCCGACAAACCATTCTTCTTTATAATCGATGAAATAAACAGAGGTAATCTCAGTAAGATATTTGGTGAACTAATGATGTTGATTGAAGCAGACAAACGTGACCCAAAATATGCTTTAAAATTAACTTATGCAGAAGACGAGGAAGATCGATTTTATGTTCCTGACAATCTTTATATAATTGGAACAATGAATACCGCCGATAGATCTTTGGCTATTGTTGATTATGCTCTTAGAAGACGTTTTGCCTTTATAGGGCTGCAGCCAGATTTTGGTACAAATTTCCAAGAATTTTTGACCAGCAAGGGACTGTCAAAAGAACTTGTGGAACATATCAGTATTTCCCTAACAAAAGTAAATGACAAAATACGGTCAGATCAAAATTTAGGAGAAGGGTTTCAAATAGGTCATAGTTATTTTTGCGGATTTAAATCTGGTGAGAATGAAATGGAATGGTGGCAGGAAATACTTGATTTTGAAATTCAGCCTTTGCTGGAAGAAATATGGTTTGATGAGCCAGATAATATTTCGGAAACTATTAGAATCCTAGAGCGTTAAATGTATATCCCAATTGAAAACATATATTATTTACTATGTTATGCCTGGAATAAGCTTGAGGAAAAAGAGCGCGTGAATATTTCTGTAGATGACTCTATGGAAATAAAAGATTTGTTTGCAAAAATATTAATTAACGGCACAAAAATTCTTTTAAAAAGAGGCATCGAAAAAAGCTATGTTGACCACACAGATGAAATAGTAGGGGTTAAAGGAAAAATACAAATTAGCGCTAGTTTAAAAAATAATCTGTTGGTAAAACAACGCACAATATGTTCATTTGATGACTTCTCTTCAAATATATTGCTAAATCAAATCCTATTTTCAACCTTAACAAGTTTGATTCGCACTACGGGTCTAAACAAGGATTTAAAAGCACAAATCATTGTTTTGCAAAGAATGTTTAACGGAATAGATATTATTAAAATTACTAAATCTCATTTTAAGCATGTACGAATAAATCGCAACAATAGATTTTATGGTTTTCTAATGAATGTTTGTGAAATTATATATGAGAACACGTTGCCTTCAGAAGGTTCCGGTAATTATAAATTTTCCGACTTCACTAGAGATGAAAATAAAATGAATCAACTTTTTGAGGCATTCATTAGAAATTTCTACAGGATTGAACAGAATAAATTTAATATCGTAAAATCGGAGATTATTAATTGGCAGCTACAATCTATAGATGATTCTAGATATCTACCTCAAATGAAAACGGACATTACTCTTATTAATAAGCATGAAAAAATAATTATTGATGCTAAATATTACCGGGAGACGATGTCTCTCAATTATGACAAAGAGAAAATTAAATCCAATAACCTGTACCAATTATTCAGTTATCTGTTAAATCAAGAGGATAATTCAGAAAGGAATAATCTTGCTACAGGTATCCTTTTATATCCAACTATAGAAAAAGAATACGATTTACATTATAGATACAAAAGTCATGACATCCAAATTAAAACACTTAATCTAAATAGTTCCTGGCAAAATATATCACGAAGACTCAACCAGATTATCGGACATTCAGATTAATTAGCTATTAGTATTGTTACTGTCCCGATATACTGGGAAACAATCAAGAGAAAGTAATAGCAACCAACATTGAAAGTTGCTTAATAAATTATACCAACATCCCTATTATGGCAAAACACATGCATATATCCGAATATGAAGCTAATGAAGCTACTCTCCTACTCTCTTGCTCTTGTGGTTGGGAAGGAAAGGCAACGGAGGCTAATGGAGAATTGCACGAAGTTGTCATGGATATTGAATGCCCCAAATGTGATAAAATGCTATTGATTGTTAATCTTATAGTAGATGCTCAAAAGTATTTTGATTGGAAGGAATCCAAGAAAGAATGAAAATAATACTCGTCTGAAATTTGGTTGCCCATTTGGTTGGCAAATAGTTGGGATACATTGGGAGACTGTTTAGCGAAGGCTCCACTATATCACGACAGAACAATTAACTCAATATCAATATTTTTTTATTCTTAAATCTTCATTTAATGTCATAATTCACTTGACTTTAAACACTTTGTCTTTTAACCATTCAAAAGCTAATTCTTGGTCATATTCAATTTCCGGTCGTAATAAAGCTTCCATATCTCCTATAAAATTGGGGTCATTTTCCTTCAGTTCCATATTTAATAAAAACTCTTTTTGGCTAGGGGATCTGCCAACCGAAAAATTCATATATTCCTTAAAGCATTTAAGAATAAGGCTATAGTCTAGTTCCAGATGCGATCTTGCATAGTTTAAATC
>CAXBHA010000054.1:0-9402 GCA_963974955.1 uncultured Yeosuana sp.
TCCTACGTATATAACCACTGTCATCAACGCTGCCAACCAAAAACTCGGCGATATCCCGTTCCTCATCAGAAAGGCGATAGGTATTGAGCTGACTTATTAAGTGTTGCGTAAACGAGGTCCCCGCAGCATACGGGATTGTTTTTTCTTCATCATCAGTACTATAATTACTTGTTTGGGTTCTGTAATCAGGGATCTCGTCATCACTTAAATACTCATCAACATTGATGTCGTCGGTATTTATAGAGTCCCCATCATTAACATCATCAGCACTATTATCCAAATCGGAATCAAAATCCTCAGGTTCTTCTTTGCCACCTTCAAGTGCTGGATTTTCCTCTAATTCTTGCTTTAAGCGTTGTTCAAAAGCCTGTGTGGGCAACTGAATCAATTTCATCAATTGAATTTGTTGTGGCGACAACTTCTGTGATAATTTAAACTGTAACTGTTGTTTAAGCATATTATAAAACTAGTTTAAGTTAAATGAATAAAAATTACATTAACTATATGTTAAATGAGAATTGTATTAGACAAACGACAGGATTGTATTTTGTTACAAACCAACACAATTTAAAATTCAGCATTTTGAGGGGTTCTCGGGAATGGTATAACATCTCTAATATTACTCATTCCTGTTGCAAACATCACTAATCTCTCAAACCCAAGACCAAACCCTGAATGCACGGCAGTACCATATTTACGCAAGTCTAAATACCACCATAATTCGTTCTCATCAATATCAAGTGCAGCCATTTTTTCTTTAAGTACCTCAAGACGCTCTTCCCGTTGTGAGCCTCCAACTATTTCGCCAATACCTGGGAACAGTATATCCATTGCCCGAACAGTTTTACCGTCTTCATTTAGGCGCATATAAAAGGCTTTAATGTTGGCCGGATAATCAAATAAAATCACAGGGCATTTAAAGTGTTTTTCAACTAGAAAACGTTCGTGTTCGCTTTGCAAGTCTGTGCCCCATTCATTAATAATGTATTTAAATTTCTTTTTCTTATTTGGGGTGCTGTTACGCAATATATCAATTGCTTCTGTATAACTAACACGTTTAAAGTTATTATCAATCACGAAGTTTAATTTTTCAATTAAACTCATGTCAGTACGTTCTGCTTGTGGTTTAGTTTTTTCTTCATCTAGTAATCTGGCTTCCAAAAATTCCAAATCTTCGCGATGGTTATCTATAATATATTTTAAAACAAATTTCATAAAGGCTTCAGCTAAATCCATATTACCAGCTAAATCCATAAAAGCAACCTCAGGTTCAATCATCCAAAACTCTGCTAAATGTCTGGATGTATTAGAATTTTCGGCTCGAAACGTTGGGCCAAATGTATATACTTTCCCTAATGACATGGCAAAAGTTTCAGCTTCTAATTGGCCAGATACTGTAAGATTGGTTTCTTTTCCAAAGAAATCTTTTGAAAAATCAATATTTCCATCTTTTGTTAATGGTGGATTTTTCGCATCTAAATTACTTACTCTAAACATTTCCCCGGCTCCTTCGGCATCACTTCCAGTAATGATAGGGGCGTGCATATAATAAAAACCGTTTTCATTAAAATATTTATGGATGGCAAATGATAAGGCCGAACGCAGTCTCATCACGGCACTAAATGTATTGGTTCTTGTACGCAAATGTGCATTTTCACGTAAAAACTCAAAGGAATGTTTTTTAGGTTGAATGGGGAACGTTTCAGGATCAGAATCTCCTAAAATTTTAATTGAATGGACTATTATTTCAACTTTTTGTCCTTTTCCTTGACTTTCAACCAATTCGCCTTTTATGTGCACAGATGCACCTGTAGTAATCCTTTTTAATAGGGCTTCATCGGTATTTTCAAAATCAACAACACATTGAATATTATTGATGCTTGAACCATCGTTTAAAGCAATAAATCGATTGGCTCTAAACGTTCTAACCCAGCCCTTAAGCTCAATTTCAGGAAGCGTTTTGTTATTCGATAATAATTCAGAAACGGTACGTAATATCATGGGTGTTAATTTTAATTTGCAAATATAAAGGTTTCAATTATTAAATATCAACTTACAAATTCCAAATTCTTAGTAAATTGATTTTTAAAACCAGCATTTTTAGCCTTTAGCATCTTCTTCGGGAATAATGTTGATGGCAGGTTCTTTTAAAACATTTTTATTGGCAATACTACGCTCAAGGGATAATAATAGTGATGGTAATAGCATTAAATTTGATAACATGGCAAACAAAAGTGTAACTGAAACTAATCCTCCTAAGGCAACAGTACCGCCAAAACTTGAAATTGTAAATACCGAGAACCCGAAAAATAACACGATGGACGTATAAAACATGCTTACCCCCGTTTCGCGTAATGCACCATAAACCGATTTATTGATTCTCCAATGATTCGCTTGAAGTTCTTGTCTGTATTTTGCTAAAAAGTGAATTGTATCGTCAACTGAAATCCCGAAAGCAATACTAAACACCAATATGGTTGAAGGTTTTATTGGCACACCTAAATAACCCATTAACCCAGCAGTTATTAACAATGGTAACAGGTTTGGAATAAGTGATACCACAATCATTTTTAATGATCTAAACATATAGGCCATAAATAATGAAATTAAAAATATGGCTAGTGATAACGAAATAGCTAAGTTTTTTACTAAATAATTAGTTCCTTTTTGAAACACCAGAGCTTTTCCTGTAATTGTTACATCATATTGGTCTTTAGGAAAAACATTTCTTATTTTATTATTTAAATTATCTTCAATTTGTTCCATTTTATCGGTTCCAATATCTTTCATAAAGGTGGTGATTCGAGCATATTGGCCAGTACTATCAACAAAATTATTAAACAAATTTACATTGGACGCTGAATTTTTTGCATACGACAGTATGAAACTGTTTTCTTGCGAAGTTGGTAATTGATAATGTTTTGGATTGCCATTATAGTAGGCCTGTTTGGAGTATTTTACCAAGCTGACCACCGAAATTGGTCGGGATAATTCTGGGGTCTCTTCAATTACCTTTTCAAGTTCATCCATTCGTTTTAAAGTGGCTAATTTCATCACACCTTTTTTACGTTTTGTATCTACCATTATTTCCAAGGGCATAATCCCATTAAACTCTTTTTCAAAAAAACGAATATCCTTAAAAAACTGAGTGTTTTTTGGCATATCTTCTATCAAACTACCTGAAATTCTTATTTGATAAATACCAATAAAACTAAGTATAAGAAGTAAAACGGCGGTTGCGTAAATAGTAATTCGTTTATGCTTAACCATCTTTTCTATCCAACTCACAAAATAAGAGACCCAACGTCTGTTTAAATGTTGTAAATGGCGTTCTTTGGGATATGGCAGAAACGAGTACAAAATAGGAATGATAAGGATACATAGAATAAAAATGGCCAAAATGCTTAAAGAAGCAACAATCCCAAATTCTTTTAAAAGCTTGCTCTCTGTAAATATAAAGGTTGCAAAACCTGATGCCGTTGTTACATTGGTCATTAAAGTGGCATTGCCTACTTTTGTAATAACCCGTTGCAGAGATTTTACTTTATTCCCATGAAGCTTTACTTCGTTTTGATATTTGTTAATTAAAAACACACAGTTTGGAAACCCTATAACAATAATCAAGGGAGGAATAAGAGCTGTTAAAACGGTAATTTCATAATTAAGCAACCCTAAGATTCCAAAGGTCCACATAACGCCAGTGGAAACAACAATAAGCGATATAAAAGTAGCTCTTAACGACCTAAAAAAGAAAAAGAATATAAGCGATGTAACCAAAAGAGCCGCTGCAATAAACAAGCCTATTTCATCAACGATATTTTGAGAGTTAAGCGTTCTTATATAAGGCATTCCAGAAACACGAACATTTAAATTTGTGGCTTTTTTAAAGGCTTCAATTCTGGGTTGTAAAACATTAATGACGAAGTCTTTTCTTTCTGCAGTATTAACAATATCTTTTTTCAGATAAATTGCCGTACGGATTGTTTTTGTGTTTTTATTAAATAAAAAGTTGTCATAAAACGGATATTTATGAAACAATTCATCTTCGAGTATTTCAATTTGTTTTAAGGATGTTACCGAATCTTTAATAAAAGGTTCAAGAACAAACTTTTCGTGTTTGGTATCTTTTACAAGTTTTTGAAGATCTTTTATAGATAAAACGGTTTCAACTTCGTTATATTTTTTAAAATCATCCGATAGGTCATTCCAAGCATTTAATTTGGCTACGGTAAAAAGCGTGGAGTCTTTTACGCCAAGTACGATAAGATTGCCTTCCTCGCCAAATTTCTCTAAAAAGTGATTATAGGTAATATTTACTTCATTATCATCAGGCAGTAAGTTAGCCTCAGTATAGGTAAATCGCATGTTTTTCCACTGAAAACTAAAGAAAATGGTGGCAAGAACAAGGGCAATAAGAATCCCTATTTTATTGCGCAAAATAAGGCGTGCTATAATATCCCAAAAATTTTTTGAAAAAAGTTTAAACATGTGTCAATTAAAAGTTTGGCAAAGGTAGGAAAAACAATGTATTACACATGTTTATCATACTATAATGTTACATTAAATGTAAATTTAAACGCAACATTATCACCAAGATTTGGTAGGTGATATGCTCCATATCGATAAGAAAAACTTAAACCAAAACCGAAAAGTAATTTGTTGATTTCAAATCCCGATTCGGTATAGCCTTGTTTTAAAGACTTAAAAGTTATATTTTGATGGCGGTCCATTTGATCTATATCTCCAATTGCATATCTAGAAATTAGCACTAATTGGGGCCTATAACGGGCAGATATTTGAAAGGGCTTAAAATAATGTTTAAACTGAATGGTTGTGAATTTATCAGAAAAGAATTCATTAAAAAACATGGTTTCAAAACTATTGATACCTGCTACTGAAAACCGTTGCATAATTGTTTCTTTATTGATATTGTTGGGGTAGGCATGGTATAGATTGGTTAAAGGGGTATCTCCATTTGTTATTCCAGAAACTACTGTAATTTCAGACTTTGAGTCATTAGGGAATATAATTTGATGAATAATTCTAAAATCCAGTTTCGAAAAATTAAAATCACCATTACCTAAACCTTTAAAACTTTTTGTGTATTGTAATGTAAATTTAGGGAAGCCATTTTTTGTTTCAATATACTTGTTGTTTGACTTCATATATTGGCTAAACGGACTCCACTGTATGGATGTTTTGAGTGTGCTTAAATGAAATGTACTATAACTATTATTATTTAATTTAAATACATAGTCATAAGTTGGAACAATATAACTCCACGCAAATTGCGTTTCAGTTTGAAGTTTGGGACTTAATTGATGCTCTAAAGAAACTGATCTAGTTGTTTGTTTGTGGAATAAACTTATATTTAACAATCGGGGTTCAAAAAACTGAAAAAATCGTCTGTCGGTCAAAAAAGCAGAGCTACCAGATTCCTGTAAATCATCGGTATAAGAAGCATTTAGCCATGTATTTGTTTGTTCGTTTAATCGTAAACCTGTGCCAAAACTATATTTAAAACGATGATCTCTAAAGCCGTAAACAATATAAGAGTTTAATCGTACTTTTTCTGAAAAGGCATCGTTAGTAATGCCTCCAAGTCCCGTTCTTAATGCTTCGTATTGGTTGTACTTTAAGAGGTATCTTAGATCAAAGTTGAAATATTTAGTTGGAAAATAGCCGTTCCCCAATTGTCTTAGAAGGTCACCATTTTTTAGGGAGTCTTGTTGCGTGACTCTTGAGTTATCTGAAATAATTTGAGAGTGTAGCACACCTGTTAAAAACAAAAAGAAAATAAAAGTGCTACGCTTTAACATTAATTGAACAAAAAGTTAGTGATTTAAAAAAAGCGACCTGTGAGTCGCTTTTGTAATTATACGGTCATGATCTCTTTCTCTTTGAATTCGAGAATATCATCAATTTTTTTAACGTATTTATCGGTCATTTGTTGTATATCAATTTCTGCATTCTTTTTAAGGTCTTCAGAAATGTCATCCGATTTTTTAATGTCGTTATTCGCATCTTTTCTAGCAGATCTAACACCAATTTTAGCATCTTCAGCTTCAGCTTTAGCCTGTTTAACTAAATCACGACGACGTTCCTCGGTAAGAGGTGGAACATTAATTATAATACTCTCTCCATTATTCATGGGGTTAAATCCAAGATTGGCAAACATTATGCCGCGTTCAATTTCTTGAAGCATGCTTTTTTCCCAAGGCTGTACTGTAATGGTTCTACCATCTGGGGTATTCACATTGGATACTTGGGACAATGGTGTTTGAGAGCCATAATAATCCACCATAACACTTCCTAGCATGGCTGGACTTGCTTTGCCGGCTCTAATATTTACCAGTTGTTTTTCTAAATGCTTAATCGCATTATCCATTGCTTCGTTTGCTGTATCTAATATGAATTCGACGTCTTCATTCATGACTATAAAACTTTAATTTTAATTAATTTAAAACACACCGTTCTATCAATTAACTTCTGTGCCTATATTTTCACCAGAAACCACTTTAAAGAGGTTTTCTTTTTTGTTCATATCAAAAACGATAATTGGTAAGTCGTTTTCTTGACTTAAAGTAAAGGCAGTCGTATCCATAACTTTGAGTCCTTTTCGTATTACGTCTGCAAACGAAATGGTATCAAACTTGATGGCTTTTGAGTCCTTTTCTGGGTCAACATTATAAATACCGTCAACACGTGTTCCTTTCAAAATAACATCAGCCTCAATTTCTATAGCTCTTAAAACCGCAGCAGAATCAGTAGTAAAATAAGGATTTCCAGTTCCCCCTCCAAAAATTACTACTCGCCCTTTTTCTAAATGTCTAATCGCGCGTCTGCGAATAAATGGTTCCGCCACCTCGTTAATTTGAATGGCAGATTGCAATCTTGTTGGAATATCAGCATTTTCCAAGGCGCTTTGTAAGGCAAGCCCGTTGATAACTGTTGCGAGCATTCCCATATGATCTCCTTGAACCCGATCCATACCTTTGCTAGCGCCAGCAACACCTCTAAAAATGTTTCCACCGCCAATAACTATGGCCACTTCAACACCTTGATTGGTTATTGCTTTGATATCTTGGGCGTATTCTGCCAAACGCTCTGGATCAATACCATATTGACGATTGCCCATTAAGGCTTCGCCGGAAAGTTTTAGGAGGATTCTTTTGTACTTCATAATGTGTTTAAAAGTTTAGCAAAACTACATAATTTTTTTGTTTTTAGATTATAAAAAAAGCCCCTCAAATTAACGAGAAGCTTTATGTATTATATATTGCAATTAGATTAACCTAAGGCAACTCTTTTAAAGTTTACAACTTTGATGTCTTTACCAATTGATTTTACATACGTAGCAACATTTATTTTGCTGTCTTTTATAAAATCTTGATTCACCAATGTATTGTCTTTAAAGAAACGGTTTAATTTGCCTTTTGCAATATTATCTAACATGGCTTCTGGTTTACCTTCTTGACGTAATTGGTCTTTAGCAATTTCAATTTCTTTATCAATCACCGATTGGTCAACACCATCTTGATCCAACGCTATTGGGTTCATGGCAGCCACTTGCATAGCCACATCTTTAGCCACCACATCGGCACCATCTACATTAGCGGATAAGCCTACTAAGGTTGCAATTTTATTTCCAGCGTGGATATAAAAGCCAACAAAAGGAGCTTCTATTTTTTCAAAAGCATTGATTTCTAATTTCTCGCCAATAACCCCCGTTTGCTCTATTAATTTTTCAGCAACGGTCATGCCGCCAAAATCAGCAGCTAAAAAGTCTTCTTTTGTATTGTATTTAAAAGCTAAATCAGCAAATTCATTTGCTAACTTTACAAAACTTTCATTTTTTCCAACGAAGTCTGTCTCACATCCTAAAACGATAGCAACACCAACTGTTTTAGAGTTGTTTACTTTTGCAATCGAAGCACCTTCTGTTGATTCTCTGTCGGCTCTATTTGCAGCAACCTTTTGACCCTTTTTGCGTAAAATTTCAATTGCTGTTTCAAAATTTCCTTCAGCTTCAACTAAAGCTTTTTTACAGTCCATCATTCCTGCACCAGTGGTTTGTCTCAATTTATTAACTTCGGCAGCTGTTATTTTTACCATAGATTCCATAATTTTTAAAATTTAAAAAGTCGTTCAATTTGTTTCAACGAAGAAATGAATTAAACGACTTAATGTATACTAGATTTGTATTAATTTATTCTTCTTCGTCAGCTACAACTTTCTTGGCCTTAGCTTTGGTAGCTTTTTTAGTAATTTCAGTTACTACGTCATCTGAAGTATCATCATCTTCAGCTATAACTTTTTTAGTTTTAGCTTTAGTCGCTACTTTTTTTGTTACTTCTTCATTTGAATCATCACCTTCTTCAGAAGCATCTTTTTCAGCTTTACGTTCCAATAAACCTTCACTGATAGCGCCTGTAACATAAGTTAAAATCTTATCAATAGATTTTGAAGCATCATCATTTGCAGGGATTACATAATCAACTTGTCGTGGATCAGAGTTGGTATCAACCATTGCGAAAATAGGAATGTTTAATTTTTGTGCTTCTTTAATGGCGATATGTTCACATTTGATATCAACAACAAATAATGCCCCTGGTAAACGTGTCATGTCACTAATTGAGCCTAAGTTTTTCTCTAACTTAGCTCTCAAACGGTCAACCTGTAAACGCTCTTTTTTAGAAAGAGACATAAACGTTCCGTCCTTTTTCATTCTATCAATTGCAGCCATTTTTTTAACAGCTTTTCTAATAGTAACAAAGTTTGTTAACATGCCACCTGGCCATCTTTCAGTGATGTAAGGCATGTTGATAGCCCCTGCTTTTTCAGCAACTATATCTTTTGCTTGTTTTTTTGTAGCAACAAATAAAATTTTTCGACCAGAATTCGCGATTTTACTTAACGCGTTTCCAGCTTCTTCCATTTTTGCTGCGGTTTTATAAAGGTTGATAATATGAATACCGTTACGTTCCATATATACGTAAGGAGCCATATTTGGATCCCACTTACGTGTGAGGTGACCGAAGTGTACACCTGCTTCAAGTAATTCTTTTACTTCTACTTTTGCCATTTTGTAATAGTTTACGTTCTGTTGAATTAGCAATGTTCCTTTTTGGCTTTAGGCTTTAAGCTGTATGCTTTTGGCTGTTGGCTGTTGGCTTCATTTAGATGCTAAACTAAATCCTGTCTTTACAACTAGGACAACAATAACTGGTTTAATTTTTTCTTTTTAATTTGAAATTTATATTGAAGAGACACTTCGACTGCGCTCAGTGTGACAAGCCAATACAAATATCGAAATTTGGTGTTAACGTTTAGAGAACTGGAATTTCTTACGCGCTTTTTTCTGTCCGAATTTTTTACGCTCAACCATTCTTGGGTCTCTTG
>CAXBHA010000055.1:0-9374 GCA_963974955.1 uncultured Yeosuana sp.
TAAATCATCTGTTACAGTACCTGTAACCGTTCCTTGTGCAAAAACAGCAACAGGGAAAAACAGTAAAGCAAGCAGGTAAATGTTAAATCGTAAAGATTTTTTCATAAATTAATGTTTTAGTTAGTATTTAATAAAATAGTGAGAATCCAGTCAAAATACAACTATTTTCTGTTTTTAGCAATTTTTTAGTGCAATTATAAACGCAAACCTAATAAATTTGTTAATTAGCTAAACTATTTAAAAATAACTAACGTTGTAATTTATCCTTTAAATGATAGTCCATTAAACAGATATCTTCCTAAATTTGCATCTTTAATTCTTATTTGACATAGGGTTTTCAATTTTTTAATTATGTACAGAAGTCATACTTGTGGTGAGCTAAATGCATCACATATAAATAAAGAGGTAGTATTAGCGGGTTGGGTTCAAAAATCACGTGACAAAGGTTTTATGATTTGGGTAGATCTGCGTGATCGCTATGGCATTACCCAGCTTATTTTTGACGAAGAACGCACTTCAAAACACATGATCCAAGAAGCAAAACTTTTAGGAAGAGAATTTGTAATTCAAGTAAAAGGAACCGTGATCGAGCGGGTCTCTAAAAATCCAAATCTATCAACTGGGGACATTGAAATTTTGGTTTCAGAATTAACTGTTTTGAATAAAGCCTTGCTTCCTCCCTTTACTATTGAAGACGACACCGATGGTGGTGAAGAACTACGTATGAAATATCGCTATTTAGATATTCGTCGCAATCCTGTAAAAAACAGCTTAATATTTAGGCACAAGGTGGCTCAAGCCGTGAGATATTATTTGTCAAAAGAAGGTTTTATAGAGGTTGAAACGCCATACTTAATAAAATCCACGCCCGAAGGCGCACGTGATTTTGTAGTCCCTTCACGTATGAACGCAGGTCAGTTTTATGCACTTCCCCAATCGCCTCAAACCTTTAAGCAATTACTTATGGTTGGCGGTATGGATAAATATTTTCAATTAGTGAAATGCTTCAGGGATGAAGATTTAAGAGCCGATAGACAGCCTGAGTTTACGCAAATAGACTGTGAAATGGCCTTTGTGGAGCAAGACGATATATTAAATGCTTTTGAAGGTTTAACACGTTATTTACTAAAAGAAATCAACAACGTTGAAATAGAAAGATTTCCAAGAATGCTGTACGATGATGCCATGCGTTTATATGGAAATGACAAACCAGATATTCGTTTTGGGATGCAGTTTTGCCCCCTAACCCCCAAAGGGGAAACATTTGGTTTTTCTGTTTTTGATGATGCGGAATCAGTAGTCGGAATTAATGTAGAAGGCTGTGCAGACTATACTCGAAAACAAATTGACGAATTAATCGATTGGGTAAAACGCCCTCAAATTGGCGCAACAGGTCTTATTTGGATTAAGTTCAATAATGATGGTTCGCTCTCATCTTCTGTAAATAAATTAATTCGTCAATTTGTTTTCGAGTATAGTCTGTAAATAAATTTTTTGATGAAGGTACTTTAAAGTTCTTTGCGGAACAAATGAAAGCCAAAGCAGGCGATTTGATGTTAGTAATGGCTGGAAGCACCAACAAATTAAGACCACAATTAAGTGCCTTACGAATGCACCTTGCATCTCGTTTGGGGTTGCGTAAACCTAATGAGTTCGCGCCATTATGGGTCATGGATTTTCCGCTTTTAGAATGGGATGAAGACACCAAACGGTATCATGCCATGCACCATCCGTTTACATCTCCAAAACCAGGACAACTGGAATTATTGGCAACTAATCCAGGTGCCGTTAAAGCCAATGCATACGACTTAGTGCTTAATGGAAATGAAATTGGCGGTGGCTCGATACGAATACACGATAAAAAAACACAATCGTTAATGTTTGATTATTTAGGGTTTACACCCGAAGAAGCGAAGGCTCAATTTGGTTTCTTAATGGATGCCTTCCAATATGGTGCACCACCACACGGCGGATTGGCATTTGGGTTGGACAGATTGGTAGCTATATTGGCAGGTCAAGAAATAATTCGCGATTTTATAGCCTTCCCTAAAAACAATTCTGGACGTGATGTCATGATTGATGCACCTGCCCCTATTGACGACAAACAACTTGAAGAACTGAGTTTAAAACTTAATCTTAAATCATAAAGCCAAGTCCCAAGGCCTGCAAGTGCAGGATTTTTTAGTAATTTTATAATTATGCCAAAAGAAACCATATTAAAAAGCATTTTAATTTGGAGAGCCAAATATATCTCGCATAGACAATTTGTATACATGCTAAGCATACTTATTGGGTTTATTTCAGGGTTTGGGGCTGTTGTTTTAAAAAACCTAACGCACTTTATTCAGCATATTTTAGAGAGTAAGATTGTTAAATATTACCATAGCGCATTCTACTTTCTATTCCCAATCATTGGCTTAACTTTAGTTTATTTAATAATTAAATACGTTATTAGAAATAAAGTAAGTCATGGTATTCCTACCACACTATTTGCGATTTCCAAACGAAAAGGCATCATACAACCCCACCAAATGTTTGGTTCTATTTTAACAGCACCTCTTACGGTAGGTTTTGGTGGTTCTGTTGGACTTGAAGGCCCTACCGTTGCCACCGGAGCGGCCATAGGTTCAAATATCGCTAGGATGTTTCACATGAACCAAACCACCAGGAATTTATTGATTGGTTGTGCAGCAGCTGGTGCGTTATCATCCATTTTTAAGGCTCCTATCGCTGCCATAATTTTTGCCATTGAAGTGTTTAGCTTGGATTTAACACTTTTATCCATGTTGCCCCTGTTATTGGCATCACTTTCAGCTATATTGACCTCTTATTTTTTCTTTGGCGATGATGTCCTGTTACCATTTAAAATAGTAGATAGGTTTAATCTTTCAGACGCTCCTTTTTACATGATTTTAGGGCTAGTTGCCGCTTTAACTTCCATTTATTTTGCGCAGGTTTACGAGCGCATTCAAAAACTGTTTGATAAGCTTGGTTCTCCAATTAAAAAATTACTTTTTGGCGGTATTGCCATTGGTGTTTTGGTGTATTTAATCCCGCCGCTTTTTGGTGAAGGATTTGATTTTATAAACAAGCTCATTTCTGGCCATCCTGAAAAAGTGTTGGAAAAAAACTTTCTTAACTTAAATTTATCTAATATATGGATTATCATTGCCCTACTAGCAGGATTGGTCTTCTTTAAAATTATAGCAAGCGCATTAACTTTTGGTGCTGGTGGTGTTGGTGGAATATTTGCCCCAACACTGTTTATGGGAAGTATTATGGGGAATGCCATGGCCAAAATAATTAATAATTGTGGGGTATTTAGCACTCCTATTTCCGAAAGTAATTTTACCCTTGTAGGGATGGCAGGACTCATGGCCGGGGTTTTACATGCGCCTTTAACAGCTATCTTTTTAATTGCAGAATTAACAGGTGGTTATGACCTATTTATTCCTTTAATGATTACTGCGGTTATTTCCTTTAGTGTTACCAAATATTTTAGTCCTCATTCTGTTTACAACATGCAGCTCGGTAGAAAAGGTGAATTGATTACGCATGATAAAGATCACGCCGTACTAACTTTGATGGACATCGATAAAGTTATAGAAACCAATTTTGTAAGCATTACCTCAAATATGAATTTAGGAGAAATAGTAAATACCGCTGTCATTCCTTCTAACAGAAATATTTTCCCAGTCGTCGATGCTAAAACAAAACAGTTGGTTGGCATCATTTTATTGGACGATATAAGATCCATTATGTTCGATCAAGATTTATACGGCGAAGTCATAGCACATGACATCATGCAACCACCCCCGGAAATTATTGATATCGATAAAGATAAAATGACGGAAATCATGAAAAAATTTCAAGATAGTAGTGCGTGGAATTTACCAGTTGTAAAAAATAATGTTTATATTGGTTTCATTTCAAAATCAAAACTATTGACTGCTTATAGAAGACAGTTAATTAATTTTACCAAATAGCATGATAAAATACGTTATTATCTTTTTTCTTTTACTATCACTCGGATGTATTTTAACTGGGTATTTAATGAATTTTAATATCTCCGAAAAACTAATTGGATTTGGTGTTGTTGGCCTCTTCTTTTTTGTTTTTCCTTTGTTTTCTTACCACAGATGGAAAGATAAAGATGTTAAAGATTATATGCTCACAAAAGAAAATTTGGAAAAAATGCGAGAACGTGAAGGAGATAAAAGACGCTAATTATATTTTGGCGTTACCCTCCCGATAGCTATCGGGAGGGTAACGCTTTCCGCTGCAATCCCTAACGCAATCTGTCAGTTGCTTATAAAAAACACCTATTCAAAACTATTTTAAACAGAAAAGTTTCTTTCAAAAGATGACTTCTCCCGATAGTTCGGGACATACTTCCTTTGCAATGACTTTATCAATTCAAATTTCTCTTTTGAATAAAAAAGCGTTTTAAAAGGTCAGACGCTTCTTCTTCCATAAGACCTCCTCGTATGGTTGTTTTAGGATGCAACTTGGTTTTTAAATTAATACAACCACGCTCTAAATCTCTTGCACCATACACAATTTTGGATATCTGGCTCCAATACAAAGCACCTGCACACATTTGGCAAGGTTCTAAGGTGACATATAACGTACAATTATTGAGATATTTTCCACCCAAAAAATTAGCCGCAGCTGTAATGGCCTGCATTTCAGCATGAGCTGTCACATCGTTTAACGTTTGGGTTAAATTATGCGCTTTGGCTATAATTCTGTTCTCAATTACAATCACGGCACCAACGGGAATCTCTCCCTTTTCAAAAGCTATTTCAGCTTCTGAAAATGCCTTTTTCATAAAATAGGAATCATCAAATGGATTTAACATTACATTGTTGAAATTAAATCTTAAAAATTGGTATGTGATTATTGATTAGGTCTTCAAAAATACAATTTCATCTGCTAACTTTTATTGTTTTTTTAAAGTCAGATGGAATGCCAAATTATATTAATTGAATGTCCGTAATTTGTCATAAGTCTGAAAATATAATGATTTTGTCATTCCGACAAAGGAGGAATCCCATTGGTTTTCAATAGATTCTTCATTTCGTTCCACTCCATTCTGAATGACAAAAATGGTATTATGAATACGGACATTCAAAAAATTAATAATTGAATTTTTGTCTGGTGTTCAAAAATACAATTTCATCTGCTAGCTTTTATTGTTTTTTTAAAGTCAGATGGAATGCCAAATTATAGTATTGTTATTGAACTCAATAAATAAAAACAAAAAAACTAAATTGAGTTCAATATTTAGCTATTGTTTATGCATTTCCCTATAGATTTAAGACATCTTTCACAAGAGGTTTTACCTCAACTTGCCCAAGAATTACGTGAATTTATCATCAATATTGTTGCCACCAAAGAAGGCCATTTAGGTGCTAGTCTGGGTGTTGTAGAACTTACCATTGCGCTGCATTACGTATTTAACACACCTAAAGATCTGCTTATCTGGGATGTTGGCCACCAAGCTTATGGTCATAAAATTTTAACAGGGAGACGAGACGAATTTCACACCAACAGGCAAATTGGTGGTTTAAGCGGTTTCCCAAAACGAGATGAAAGTATTTATGATGCTTTTGGCGTTGGACATGCCTCAACCTCTATTTCTGCTGCTCTGGGAATGGCTATCGCATCACAATTACAAGGACATAACGAAAAGCATCACATTGCTGTTATTGGAGACGCCTCTATTGCCAGTGGGATGGCCTTTGAAGGGTTAAACCATGCCGGTGTTACCGATGCCAATTTATTAGTTATTTTAAACGATAATGCCATTGGCATAGATCCTAGTGTTGGTGCCTTAAAACAATATTTAACCAATGTTAAAACAGGCACTCAAAGGCAAGATAATATCTTTGAAGCGCTAAATTTTAATTATACGGGGCCCATAGATGGTCATAATATCGATACTCTTATTTCAGAATTACATCGATTGAAAACTGTAAAAGGACCAAAGTTTTTACACATTATAACAACCAAAGGCAAAGGCTTAAGACAAGCAGAAGAAGACCAAGTTAGATATCATGCTCCGGGAAAATTCGATTTGTTAACAGGAGAGATTGTTGCCAAAACAGCCTCTAGACTGCCAAAATATCAAGATGTATTTGGCTATACACTATTGGAACTGGCTAAACAAAATAAAAAAATTGTTGGTATAACGCCTGCCATGCTTACTGGCAGTTCTTTAAAATATATGATGGACGAAATTCCTGAACGCGCTTTTGATGTTGGTATTGCCGAACAGCATGCCGTTACCTTAGCGGCAGGCATGGCAACGCAAGGCTTAATCCCTTTTTGTAATATTTACTCCACTTTTTTACAACGTGCTTACGACCAAGTTATTCATGATGTGGCACTTCAAAAGCTTCCTGTGATTTTTTGTTTAGATCGTGCGGGATTGGTTGGTGAAGATGGAGCAACACATCATGGCGTGTTTGATGTATCCTATTTAAGATGTATTCCAAATCTCATCATTTTTGCACCACGAAATGAAATGGAATTGCGAAATATTATGTACACAGCCCAACTTGGAATACATCTTCCAATTGCCATAAGATATCCAAGAGGCAGTGGTGTTACAATAGATTGGAAACAGCCTCTTTCTAAAATTAACATAGGACAAGGCGTTCAACTTAAAGACGGTGATACTATTGCTGTTTTAAGTATTGGAACCATTGCAAAAAACATCACTGAGGCTATTGATAATTGTAAAAATCCTGAAGCTATTGCACATTTTGATATGCGTTTTGTAAAACCTTTGGATGACATTTTATTACACGGTGTATTTAAGGGTTATCAAGAAATTATAACCATTGAGGATAATTCTGTGACAGGTGGATTTGGTAGTGCCATCCTTGAGTTTGCTTCGGCACACAGCTACAACAACCCAATTAAAATCTTAGGTATTCCTGATATTTTTATAGAACATGGCAGTGTTGAAGAACTACAACAATCTGTTGGATTGGATGTTAAAGGTTTAATCAGCAATTTAAACGAAAAATTGTGATTTATTGTTATTCATTAAAAACCACTAATTGACATTAAACATCCATTCCTGTCCAATGGTTTTAGCTCCTGCATTATCTAACGTATTAACTTTCCAATAGTATGTTTTGCCAGGTTCCACTACAACATCTGATGTTTCTGTTGACAAATTATTTGATACCATCGGTGGGTTTTGTATGTCCCCAAAAAATAATTCATAAGTTAAAATGTCATCTACATTAGTGTCCCCACCTTTCCAAATAAGACTCACTGTACCTGCATCAACAAAGCTATCATTATTTGGCGCAACTAATGCTGCCGTAAAAGGAGCGTAATTGGATATCCCATTCCCTTCTGTATAAAATGCCAAGGTAGCAGTAGCATCTCCTTCGTTACCCTTATTGTCTATTGGAATAATTCTCCAGTAATAAGCAACGCCCTTTTCTAAAGTAATTGTAATTCCTGTTCCAGAAACCGTACGTTGTTCTACAATATCAGCAAGAGTTCTATTTTTAGCAATTGATAATTTATACTTTACCACGTCACCTTCAGGATCTATGGACTCAGCCCAGTTAAAAGCTATATTGTTATCTATACATAACAAATTTTCTGATGGGTAAATTAAACTTGATTGTGACGGGGCTAAATTTGGTTGCGTTATTACTTTGGAATCTTCACCTCCACTACAAGCAAAAACAAATATTTCCATTATTATAATACACAGATACCAACGAACTGATTTTTTCATTTTATTTTTTATTATAATACTTTTCTACTTTAAAATTTTAAAAACCATTGGCTTTTCAATATTAACCTTAACAAAATAGAATCCCTTATTCAACTTTTTAAAAGGAATTTCTATAAAATCCGATTTACCTTTATTTATTGTTTGATTAAATAATAAATTTCCATTAATGCTATAAATTTGAACAGAAATTTGTTCATTTTCAATAGAAGGCAACGTTATTTTTAACACATCCAAAACAGGATTAGGACTTGCTACAACCTTCCTGAAACCTGTATTATTTATCATTTTGGATGCAACACCTTCACAAGCTTTTGAGGACACAATTTCTAAAATGCCCGAACCCAATGTTTCAATTTCAAAAGCGTATTCACTGGTTGTCCTTATTATTTTTCCATTAAAAATAATATTAAATGGAGGAGTTCCTTTGTTTATTATTATTGAAGTTACATCAGACTTGTTTTTGCCACTTTTTCCAAATACAGCATCTAATGATTCTGCCGCCGCAATATTAATTTCAAAACACTGTTCAAACATTTTATTATCAACACTAACACATACTGTATATGAACCAACCTTTATATCTTCAAAAGTATAAGAGGTGTCAAAACCTTGAGCTAGATTTATTCCATCTCCTATAAGTGTTGCTGTATAAGTAACATAAGTCTCTTGGGTCTTTATTATAATTGTTCCGTTTTCAGAACCTGGACATGTTTCAGAAATTACTTCAAGAGTAATATTTTCCGGATTTTCATAACTAATATCACAAACATCGCCTATGCCGTTTCCATTGGTGTCTTTTTGATCTATATTAGCAACATTGATACAATTATCATTCGCATCAGGTACACCATCATTATCAGAATCTTGACAAACATCACCTATGCCATCACCATCACTATCTTTTTGGTCTAAATTTGAATTGTTTGGACAGTTATCATTTATGTCCAACACAGAATCCTTATCTGTGTCCTGACATACGTCGCCTATACCATCTCCATCGGAATCAGCCTGATCGGCATTCGCAACTTGTGGACAGATATCGACTCCATTTAGCACTCCATCACCATCAATATCTCCATTTGGTTCCAATATAAATGCTCCAGAAAAAACACCTCTTCCATACGTTGAAGCTAAAACTGTATTATCAACAGTTCGTAAATCAAAACTTGTAACAGGAACATCTTTCATCCCATTTTGAGACTGAGACCAAATGGGAAAAGCAACACTAAAATCGTATGTTGCCCAAACACCAAGATCGGTGCCAATAATGACTTCATTTGAATTTAAAGGATTCATCATAATAGCTCTTACTGGCAAATCGGGAATATTACCTTCTTTACGTTGCCAAGTCGCTCCAGCATCGCTGGAATAATAAATATTGTTGATTCCGTAATTAAAAAATGTCACAAATATGTCATTTTCAGTTGAGCCTAATTCAATACAAGAAATACTACCATAAAAATCATCGCCTGTAATGTCTACCCAACTTGCAGCCCCATTAGCATTGGTTATTTTTAATAATCTCCCATTATCAGTACCTACAAATAATGTAGAAGGGTTAAATGTAGAGGGTTTAAATGCTGTTGGCGACCCCGTTAAGAGTGCA
>CAXBHA010000056.1:0-9343 GCA_963974955.1 uncultured Yeosuana sp.
ATGTCCGAAAACAGCCTGATTGTACTGGAATCGAAGATGTAAAGTTTGGAGAATGATGCCCTGTCAATACGGCTGGCCGACAAAAGTGGCCTGAAATGTTCCAACAACATAAAATAAACCTCTTTGGAAAATTCATTGTCCCTGCCACGCAGGCCATCGCCTGCCGTACTCTTTGCCAGAGATTTTTCCGTCCCCAAATGGTTGAGCTTGCCTGCCAATCCCTGCATCCCATCGCATATTTCGCCCATAGAATCGCAGCGGCTCAGTATCCCGAACAGCATCGTAACAAGCTGTGCCCAAGAACCAAATGCCTTGTAATATCGGTCTGGCTGGTGCTTCTGCACAAGCATATCGAATTTGTTCCCCGGAATAAAATCCATTAATTGTTTGAAGATTGGCTGACCGACCAAATGCTTATCTCTGTCTTTCATCATATTTTTAGTTTGTTTCAAAACCAAAATATGGAAAAAGGAGCTACTCCCAGCTGGGTAGCTCCTTAAATTTTTTTGTCGGTTAGTAGTGAAATATTATATCATTTATCAATGGGTGAAAAAACCAAAGACATAAGTAAATACGTTCCATTATCGCAAAGAGCCATTGAAGTAAGGAAAAACAAGTTAAAAAGTTTTTTAATTCCGGAAGGTAATACCAATACTAATTTAATAAAAGAAGCTAAAAAGTTTGGTGTTATATAAGTGTGTTTTTATCTATTTCTCCAGAAAAATGGCGTAAACAAAATTAGTACTGTAAAAAGTTCAAGGCGTCCTATAAGCATTAAAAATGAAGCCCACCATTGCGCTAACGGTGGCAATGAGGAATAATTATTGACAGGTCCGAATAAACCAAATGCCGGACCAACATTTCCCAGACTGGATGCCGATAGACCTATTGAAGATTCAAAATTAATTTCAAACATAGAAAATACTAAAGCGCCCACTATAAAAGAAAGCATATATAATATAAAAAATGCCAAAATATTAAATACAATATCTCCAGAAATAGCTTTGGTATTATATCGTACAGGAATAATAGCGTTAGGATGCAAGGTTCGTTTAAATTCTAAAAACCCGTTTTTTATCATAATTAAATGGCGTACTACTTTTACACCACCCGATGTACTCCCAGCAGAACCACCCAAAAACATAAGTCCAAAAAAGAAAACGACCAAAAATGGTGTCCACATGGTATAATCAGCTGAAATAAAACCCGTTGTTGTTATAACCGTGAGCACTTGAAACAAAGCGTGCCTAAACGCACTTTCAGCTTCTCCAAATATCATGGGATGATTTATAGATGACATCGAAACATCTGCTCGAAAATAAATTTCTGCAGCAGCAATTAAAGTAAAGATCACTATAAATCTAAAATATAACTTAAACTCTTCATCCTTAATGATTTTCTGAACTTTTCCTTTAAAGGCAAAATAACTTAATACAAAGTTGGTTCCTGCCAAAAACATAAACAGAATAATGATATATTGAATAAGAGGTTGTCCATTCCAATAGGCAACACTAGCGTTTTTTGTTGAAAACCCACCAGTTGACAAGGTTGCCATAGAATGATTTATAGCATCAAAAAAGGACATGCCAGCCAATTTTAATAACATTGTTTCAGCCACGGTATACCCAAAATAAATAAGCCACAGTCGTTTAGCTGTGTCGGTAATTCTTGGATGCAATTTATCGGTACTTGGTCCAGGAGCTTCAGCGGCAAAAAGCTGCATCCCTCCAATTCCCAATAATGGTAAGATAGCAATAGCCAAAACGATAATTCCCATACCACCAATCCAATGAGTTAAACTTCTCCAAAACAAAATGCCGTTGGGCATTGCTTCAATGTCATTTAATATAGTTGCTCCAGTGGTTGTATAACCAGACATGGTTTCGAAAAAAGCATTTGCAAAACTCGGGATACTTTCGGTAAGCATATAAGGTAAAGTGCCTGACAAGGCCATAATAACCCAACCAAAGGCTACCACAATATATCCCTCGCGCTTGTTTATTTCTTTATTATGCCTCTTTGTTAAAAGCATCACCACACCTCCAAAAAGTAGAGTAGCAACACTGGCTATGAATAATTGAAAAGTCACACCATCTTTATAAATGAAACTTACAAGAGTTGCCAATAACATAAACCCACCATTGAATAACAACAGTAATCCTAAGAAGTGAAAAATTATTTTATAGTTAAGTTTCAACTGATATATTTTTTAAATGCTCAAATGCAATATGCTAATTCAATTAAAGGAATAATTTTTCTACGCCTTTTATTGATTTAAGCAAACTACAGACCACAACGCGATCGCCTTCCTGAATTTTAAAATCGCCAAGGGCAATTAACCCCACCCCATTTCTAATAACTCCTCCAATGATGGCAGACCGGGGAAAATCGATTTTTTTAATGATTTTGTTACAAATTTCAGAATTGGCCTTTACTTCAAATTCAAGTATTTCTGCATTCATGTTACTTAGTTTTGTCATGGCCACGACTTCTCCTTTTCGAATGTATCTAAAGATGCTATTGGCCGCTAATAATTTTTTGTTTATAAGCGTATCAATCCCGATAGAATGCGATAATTCGAAATAATCCATGTTTTCAACTAACGCAATAGATTTTTTAACGCCTTTTGATTTTGCCACTAAACACGACATGATATTGGTTTCGGAATTTCCAGTAACGGCGACGAACGCATCCATCTCACTAATATTTTCTTCATCCAACAAATCTACATTTCTGCCATCACTATTGATAACCAACACGTCGGGTAAATTATCCGCAAGTTCAAATGCACGTTCTTTATCTTGTTCCAATAATTTTATTCTAAATCCTTTTTCACTCAATTCGCGTGCTGTTTTATAACCAATCTGACTTCCACCAAAAATCATCACATTCTTAATTTCGGCATTCGTTTTTCCAGTTAGTTTACAAAGTTCCTCTCCACCTCCTACCGATGTTATGAATACCACATTATCTCCTTTTTTAAACAAGGTATCACCACGAGGAATAATAGTAAACTGCGTGCCATGACGTTGAATAGCGATAGGAACAAAATGAATTTCCGGGAATATTTGAGCCGCTTCCTTTACAGACTTACCAACAAACAAAGCTGTTTTAGACAAGGTTAATCCTGCCATATTTAGTGCGCCATTTTCAAACTCGTAACTATCACTAAAGGACGATTGTTTTAGTGATAATTCAATCTCTGACGCTGCTAAAGCTTCGGGTGAAATTAATTCATCAATACCAAATTTTGTGAAACCTAATTCGTCTTTATGATGTATAAACTCTGTATTTGAAATTCTTGCAATGGTCCTTTTGGAGCCTAATTGTTTCGCCAACACACATACTGTAATGTTAATCGTCTCTGATGACGTAACACCAATCAACAAATCACTTGTCTCTACCCGTGCCTCTTTAAGAACAGCAATGGAGGTTGCATCACCTCTTATAACTTTAATATCCAAATGATTATCTGCATACAACAAACTTTCCTTATTGGTATCTATCAAAGTAATCTCTTGAGATTCATACGACAATAATTTTGCTAAATGAAATCCAACTTCACCTGCTCCAGCTATAATTATTTTCATTTTGTCTTCGTGTTAATGAGGCTAATATAATAAAAATGCGATTGACCGATTAATAATTCATTGTATTGAAACTCTTCATTGCTTAATTGAAAAAATATTGAATGTCCGTAATTTGTCATAAGTCTGAAAATATAATAATTTTGTCATTCCGACAAAGGAGGAACCGCATTGATTTTAATGGATTCTTCATTTCGTTTCACTCCATTCTGAATGACAAAAATGGTATTATGAATGAATACGGACATTCAAAAAAAAAAATGTTATTCAAAAATGTTCAAATATAAATATAACTAAGATTGCTTTCTATTATTTATTTTGCTATTCATTGGATAATTTAAAGTAAAAAAAAATATGTAGGTTTGTCAAAAAAATAATTTTGTCGCAGATAACACCTTATAAAAATAGTGATTTAGGTAAAAAAGAACAGGTTACAAAAATGTTCGATACCATTTCGGGAGATTATGACGGATTAAATAGAGTCATCTCGTTTGGAATTGACGTTAAGTGGCGCAAAAAAGTTGTAAAGCTTGTTGAAAAAACAAATCCGAAAACAGTTTTGGATATTGCGACTGGAACAGGTGATTTAGCGATTGCTCTTGCAAGAACAAATGCGACCAAAATTATTGGTTTCGATATTAGCAGTGGCATGTTGGATATTGGCAATCAAAAAATAATTAAAAAAAATCTTCAAAATAAAATTGAAATGGTTTTAGGCGATTCTGAAGATATGCCTTTTGACGACAACACCTTTGATGCTATTACAGTCGCCTTTGGTGTTCGTAATTTTGAATCTTTAGAAAAAGGGCTTTCAGAAATTTTTAGAGTATTAAAACCTAAAGGGCAATTTGTTATTTTAGAAACATCTGTACCCACAAAAACGCCTTACAAACAAGGCTATAAATTTTATACAAAACATATTTTGCCTCTTATAGGGCGATTGTTTTCAAAAGACAGAAGTGCTTACCAATATTTGTCAGAATCGGCTTCAGTTTTTCCATATGGTGAAGCTTTAAACAATATTTTAAGTGAAATTGGGTTTATTAGTGTTAAGGATTTTCCGCAAACTTTTGGAGTTGCCACAATCTATACATCATCAAAACTATAATATGAGGCGTACCATTATTCTAATCTCTTTTGCCCTGTTGTTTCACACAGCTCATGCACAACTTTTTACCAAAGAAAAAGTGACCTATGATGCCAATCAAGGTAAAGGGTCTACAGATTACAATGTATTGCGATGGGGTTATTTTCTTGGATTCAGTAATTACGATTTTAATTTTGATTACAACAAGGACATGAAAGATATTTTGGTTAAACGAAGTGTTGGTTTTAATGTTGGTTTAATTGGAAATTTGCGTATCAACAACTTTATTGATTTACGTTTGGAGCCTGGATTGATTATAACAACAAGACAACTGTTTTATAGTCCAACGTATTTTCAAGGTGTTGCTTATAATAGTACCGATTTAATACGGGATGTTAAATCGACCTATGTTCACATTCCTTTATTAGTTAAAATTTCAACCAAACGGATAAATAATTTCAAACCCTTTATCGTTGGTGGTATTTCAACAGCTTTGAACCTTTCAAGTAATGAAAACAACCCAGACGATAACAAAAATGGGCAATTCAGAACAACAAAAAATTCCTTGTTCTACGAACTTGGTTTCGGTATCGATTTTTATCTATATAATTTTAAATTTACGCCTTCTATTAGAGGCCTCTTTGGTATTAATGACGAGCTTGTGAGAGATAAAGACCCCAACAGTCCATGGACAAGTAATATTAATAGCATGAAAACCCGAGGCATGTTTGTTAATTTTACATTTCAATAGGTTTTAGGTAATATGAATTAATTGTCAATTGTCAATTGTCCCTTCTAAACTCGCTCAACAAAATTGCTGTGGCCGTGGCTACATTTAAACTTTCTGTCGCTTGTAAATCCCCAAATCTTGGGATGGTTATTTTTTCGTTCACAAAACGCTCAATAGTGTTTGAAATACCATTAGCTTCATTGCCTAAAATTAAAACACCCTTATCGGGCAAATCTGATTTATAAACTGAAACCCCATTCATAAAAGCCCCATAGATTGGCAGCTTGGTTTTTTCTAAAAAATTAAATAAATCTGTATAAATTACATTTACTCTCGTTATGGAACCCATGGTGGCTTGAATAACTTTTGGATTATAACAATCTACCGTTTCTAGGCTACATACCAAATGGTTTACTCCAAACCAGTCGCACAATCTAATAATTGTGCCCAAGTTTCCTGGATCTCTTACATCATCAAGTGCAACAATTAATTGATCAATATCTACCGTTTTGGGTTTTGGAATTTTAAAAACCGCTAAGGCTTTATTGGGTGTTTTTAAAAAACTAATTCTCTTTAAGTCAGTTTTAGAAATTAGCTCTTCTTTTACTGTGTCTTTGAATTCTAGTTTGTCAACTAAATTTCTATGTCTATTCTTATATTGTTTGAATAAATCGTCCCACGTCATTGCGTAAATTTCACATCTTTCTATTGAGTGAACTAAAAACCTTTTGCCTTTAACTTCTTGACTTTTGTATAACCCTTTTATATACTGGTCAACTGTTTTACCAACCAAAATAAATTTCCATTCTCGTAATTGACTATTAAATTGCTCTTCAGTAAGAATGAAATTCATATAATCCTCAATTTGACGAAATTGTTCTTTTCCAATAATAACACTAGGTCGTTTTAGCTCAACAATAATATTCTCTTCAATCAGATCATCATGCGAATTAGGATCTGGAATATCTGATTTACGACAAATAAAAATATCTGGCCTTTTTAGTTTCTCATCTCGATTGAGTTCACTAATTACAGCTTTTTTATTGGCGTTTTCTTCGAGAAATTTGAGATAATTGCTTAAAGTAGTTTCGAAGTTTGAATCAGCGGAAACCAGATGATATTTCTCGCCAAAAAGCCAATAATTACTTTCGATTACTTTTTGAATATGATCTCGCTCATTAGTGAATTTTTGCAAATCGAAGATTAACAGTTTTAACGTTTCTACTGCCAAATGTCTGTTTTCTAAAAGTTTTATCAAACTTAAAATTTGGGTGAATTTTGTTTTACTCAACGTCTCGGCTAATTCTGTTCTTTCATCTTCCGTTAACTTGACAATTCCATCTATAATAGTTAGGATTTTATCTCTTTCATCAGAATCTAATAGTAAATTTAAGAAGCCCACTAAAGTTTTACTTTGAGTAGGATTTAATTTGTGAAATATTTTAGGCTCCGCACAATATAGCTCTCTAACTACATTTTCAAGGTCTGCTTTACGGTATTGTTCGTAGGCACTATTCTTGAAAACAGGAAAGACTTTATCCTTGTGGTATTTCTGAATTAAATCTTCTGCTTTGTTTAGCTTTATATACTCTTTTTCCTTTTCTGCGATGAAAGTTTTGAGGTGTGCTACTAAAAGTTTAAAAGCTTCATCTTGTTGATTCTTGTCAATGGAAAGTGATTCCGCAGCAGTAGGTTTAAAATCATTAAAGTAATCTGATTCTATATATACAGAATGATGAAAATCAATAGCGCCATTATTAAATGAAGTATGCACTCTATGACGTTCTAATTTTTCATCGTCAAGGAAGTAATTATAGTATTTATCACCAATCTTTTGCGACCAACGAACATAAGTAACTTTATAATTATGGTCTAGTATGGTCGTTTCAAAATCTTGGCTATCCGCTATTATCCTATTATAATCAACACGATTGCCATTAATGGTTATTCGATAATCTTTGTCCTTATTTAGAAATAAAAACCAACCGAATTCTCCTGCCAAAAAGTCTAAAAAAGCCTCATTATCCAATTGATCTCCATAAAGCTCATAGAATCCATCAAATGACACGGTAGTGCCAGTTTCTTTTGAGACTATGTTTTTTTCTTCAAGAATTCCATAATTTTCGCTGTCTTGCCTATCTATCTGAATTTTAAATTGGAAGTTTTTGCCGTTATTATTAAATATGGTAGTCCATACTGCGTGATTTGCGAAGGTCGTAAACGAATATCGTCCTTTTCCTTTCTTACCTTTTATAAAACCTGTTTTAGAAAATGTATGTTTCTTTTTAGAATCTTGAAACTTTCCGAAAGTATCTTCTAATTCAGAAAAATTAATACCTTCTCCGTTATCTGAAATAGACAAGTTATCGAGAGCTCCGATTTCATTACCTGAATATGTAATATCTATAGTCGAAGCTTCCGCGTCAAAACCGTTCCAGATGTATTCGGCTAGAGCCTTGTAGCCATTTGGCAGTCCGCTTTGCTCAATGCTATTAGAAGTTATCTTTGATGTATATTTTTTCATTTTTGAACGAGTTATGAGTTTGTAGGGTCAAAAAAATAAGAATACTATTACACTTTGGTTTAATAAGTTTTCAATTCATTTAAACTTTTTCCTTCTAAAGTCCTTATTATTTCATAGATATCAGTTTCCCTAACACAAGGTTCTTTAATGTTTTTTTCCAATTCATCAATTGTTTCAGTATAGAATTCTAATAATGTTTTGTTATTTGTAACTAAATTAAAAGGTTGAGTTCCACTTGTATCTGTAAAATCAACGAAACCATAAGTTCTTTTGTCATCATTACAATAAAAAGAGACAGCACTACTATTTGATTCAAGGTATAAAAGGATGTCATCTAAAGGCTTAAAGTTAAAAGAATAAGATTTTCCAGAATTGCTGTTGACAGAGAATTTTAATATTTCATCCGCCTTGACCATCTTATCTTTCCTATAGGTCTTAAGTAAATTTAATATTTCAAATGTTTCCTGAAGTTCCTTTTTAAAATAATTTGAATGGGGATTATAATGCGAGGTTTGATTTAAAGCTCTTTCTCTATACCTATTTACTCTATCCAAATGTTTAGTATCAAATCCTACATTTTGAAAAAATAAAATACATCTTTCAATTAATGGGTTAAGAGTGAGTGAATTTTTGTCAATTGGATTATTATTACCATCTCTTAAAAATTTCTTTGGAATAAAATCTCTGAAAAATTCTTCTAGTGCAGCTCTTAAATTATTTCCGCATGCATTATAATCTATAGAATCACTATTGTTGAAATAATGAAGTGCTTTTTGAAGATGAGATTGGTGCTCCATAATAACAGGAACTTTTTTAGAATCAGGTAGGCTTGATTCATAAAGTTCATAGACTTTCCAGTGGTCTCTAAAATGTTCGTCTAACAAATTCTTATTTAACTCTCCAGTAGATCTCAACTCATTTGCATGGTATGTTTTTATATAACTTAATACTGTTTGAAAAAAAATCTTGTCGTGTGTAAGGAAAATTATTTGATAGTCTTTGCAATACTCATCTAAAACAATGTTTAGAACTGCTTCCCTATTACCCATATCTAAACTTAACAAAAGATCATCCAATATTAATATTTTAGGCGATTCCGTTACAAATTTATCTTTCAAAATCGCCATTCTAATCGCTAATGCAATGGATGATAGTTTTGCTTCATTCAAAAAGGTATGCACTCTGTCCAATTTACTTGAATTCTCGTCTAAATTACTATCAAGAAGAGTTGCTGTCAAATATATTTCTGGAGCTATTGTTTTTCGATTACGAGCTCCATTTGTAAGTAGATTATAAGTACATTTTTCATACTCAAACGAAATTTGAATTGACTCTTTAAATTTTTCAGAAAGATATTCGTTAGCTGTCTCTGTTATGCTATTCAAATAAAATTCAAAATCCTCATTCAATTGGTT